>NZ_JBNCAB010000108.1:0-21019 GCF_049805555.1 Burkholderia sp. DN3021
GCGCTCGCCCGCGTCGACGCATGGCTCGCGCAGCGCTGACGCGCGCCAGCCGGCGCCCGGGCGCGCGGCCGGGCCAACCCCCGTTGCACAATCCGGGCGGGCCGGCGTAAATAGCGGGTCCTCTCTGACGGAACGGATCGCTCATGTATCTCGGCATCGACCTCGGCACCTCGGAAGTGAAGGTGCTGCTGCTCGCCCCGGACGGTGCGGTCGTCGGCACCGCCGGCTCGCCGTTCACCGTGTCGCGGCCGCATCCGCGCTGGGCCGAACAGCATCCGGACGACTGGTGGCAAGGCACGCTCGCCGCGCTCGCGGCGCTGCGCGAACGGCATCCGCAAGCGTTCGCGCAGGTGCGCGGCATCGGCCTGTCGGGCCAGATGCACGGCGCCGTGCTGCTTGGCCGCGACGACCGCGTGCTGCGCCCCGCGATCCTGTGGAACGACATGCGCAGCGCCGACGAATGCGCGCTGCTCACCGAACGCGCGCCCGATCTCCACGCCCTCGCCGGCAATCTCGCGATGCCGGGCTTCACCGCGCCGAAACTGCTGTGGGTCGCGAAGCACGAACCCGACGTGTTCGCGGCAACCGCATGCGTGCTGATGCCGAAGGACTACCTGCGATTCCGGCTGACCGGCGCGAAGGTGTCCGACCCGTCGGACGCGGCCGGCACGCTGTGGCTCGACGTCGCGCGCCGCGACTGGTCCGACGCGCTGCTCGCCGCGTGCGGGATGACGCGCGACCAGATGCCGCGCATCGTCGAAGGCAATGCGCCGTCCGGCACGCTGCGCGCCGATGTCGCGCGCGAGCTCGGGCTGTCGGAGGCCGTCGTGGTGGCCGGCGGCGGCGGCGACAATGCGACGAGCGCACTCGGCATCGGCGCGATCCACGCGGACGACGGCTTCGTGTCGCTCGGCACGTCGGGCGTGCTGAGCGTGGTCGGCGACCGCTTCATGCCGAATCCCGCATCGGCCGTGCATGCGTTCTGCCATGCGATTCCCGATCGCTGGCAATTGATGAGCGTCGTGCTGTCGGCCGCGAGCTGCCTGCGCTGGGTCTGCAAGCTGACGGGCACCGACGAGCCGGCGCTGCTCGCCGAAGTCGAGGCGCTCGACGCCGACGCGCTTGCGACGGCGCCGCTGTTCCTGCCCTACCTGTCCGGCGAACGCACGCCGCACAACGATCCGTATGCGCAGGGCGTGTTTTTCGGGATGACGCACGCGACCGAACGCGCGCATCTCGGCTACGCAGTGCTCGAAGGCGTGACGCTCGGCCTCGCCGACGGCCTCGACGCGCTGCATGCGGCCGGCGTCGAAACCGACCAGCTGTCGCTGATCGGCGGCGGCGCGCGCAGCGCGTTCTGGGCGCAACTGATCGCCGATGCGCTGAACGTGCGCACGCGCCAGATCGGCGGCGGCGAAACGGGCGCCGCGCTCGGCGCGGCGCGGCTCGGCTGGCTGGCCGTCGGCGGCGATCCGCAGACGGTGCTGACCAAGCCGCCGGTGCGCGCCGAATACGCGCCGGACGCGGCCCGCCATGCGTTGCTGCGCGAACGCCTCGACGCGTTCCGCGCGCTGTACCGCCACGTGCGACCGCTGTACGAACCGTCGCGCACGCGGCTCGCGTAAGCCCCGTCGCGGCGGCGCGCACCGACCGTCGGCCGCGCGCAACACATGCGGTACAGTGGATGCCGTCGCGCGGCCCGCCGGCCGGCCCGCGGGGCGGCCCCCAGATCCGAACCGAATCGCTATCGTGTCCAAGTCTTCAGAAAAACTCGATCTCGCCACGCGTGCCGCGTGGCTCTATTACGTCGCGGGCGACACGCAGAACGAAATCGCCGAAAAGCTGCAGGTGTCGCGCCCGGTCGCGCAGCGCCTCGTCGCGTTCGCGGTCGAGAAGAACCTGATCCGCGTGCGCGTCGACCACCAGCTCGCCGACTGCCTCGATCTCGGCGCGCAATTGTCGAAACGCTACGGCCTCGCGATGTGCGAAGTCGTGCCCGTCGATGCCGATGCGCCCGAAGCGATCGACCGCAAGCTCGCGGTCGCCGGCGCGCAGGTGATGGAGCGCTACCTGGGCGAGACGCGGCCGATGGTGATCGCCGTCAGCAGCGGCCGGACGCTGAAGGCCGCGGTCGCGCAGATCGCGCAGATCGACCGCCCGCAGCACCGGCTCGTATCGATGGTCGGCGCGATCGCGGCCGACGGTTCGTCGAACCGCTACGACGTCGCGCAGTACATCTCCGAGAAGACCGGCAGCAAGCACTTCCTGCTGCCCGCGCCGCTGTTCGCCGACAGCGCCGCGGAACGCGCGCAGTGGTGCAACCACCGGCTGTACCGGATCGTCGAGGCGCTGTCGGGCAAGGCCGACGTCGCGTTCATCGGGATCGGCAACACCGGCCCGCACTGCCCGCTCTACGACGACGGCTTCATCACCGAACAGGAGCTCGACGAGATGACCGCGCTCGGCGCGGTGGCCGAACTGCTCGGCATGCCGATCGACGCGCACGGTAAGCTGATCGACGTGTCGACCAGCGCGCGCGTGACGAGCGTGTCGCTCGCCACGCCGCCGAAGCGCCCGACGATCGCGTTCGCGGGCGGCCCGAAGAAACGCGACGCGGTGATCGCCGCGCTGCGCGGCGGCTGGCTGTCGGGGCTCGTCACCGACGAAACCTGCGCGCGCGCCGCGCTCGACGCAAAGGCGGACTGACGCCGCAGCCGGACGCTCAGGCCGCGCGCGGCGCCGGAAACGCATGCCGGCGCGCGCGCCACGCGCCGATCCACGCGGCCGCCAGCAGCGCCACGAGCACCCACGGAATCGCGCCGGCGCCGGTTGCGCCGAGCAGCATCCCGCCCGCGATGCCGCCACCGGCGATCGCGAGATTCCACACCGTCACGAGCATCGACTGCGCGACGTCGGCCGACTCCCCCGCCGCGTTCGCGGCAGCCGTCTGGAACAGCGTCGGCGCGCCGCCGAACGCGAGCCCCCACAGCGCCACGCCGGCATAGACGATCGCCATCCCCGATCCGGCGCCGAGCATCGCCGCCGCGAGCGCGAACAGCGCGATACTGGCAAGCGTAAGACGCCGTTGCGCGGCACCGATCCACGCGCCCGTCAGCGCGATGCCGACCAGCGACGCGATGCCGAACACCAACAGCACCACATCGACCTGCGCACCCATCCGCACGCCCGCGAGAAACGGCGCGACGTACGTGTACAGCATGTTGTGCGCGAGCACGTACGCGAACATCACGGTCAGCACCGGCCGCACGCCGGGCAGCGTCATCACGCCGAGCACCGGTTCGCGCGCGCCGGCCTGCTGCCCCGGGTAATCGGGCACGCGCCAGCGGATCCAGCCGATCAGCGCGAGCGCCGCAAGCGTGATCGACGCGAACGCGACACGCCAGCCGAGCGCCGCGCCCAGCGCGGTGCCGGCCGGAATGCCGATCGACATCGCGACCGGCGCGCCGAGCATCGCGACCGCAATCGCGCGGCCGCGCAGCGACGCGTCGACCATCCGGCTCGCATAGCCGGCCAGCAGCGCCCACAGCAGCCCGGCCGACATGCCCGCGACGAAGCGCGCGGCAAGCGTGAGCGCGTAGTACGGCGATGCGGCGGTCAGCGCATTCGACACGACGAAGCCGGCCAGCGCCGCAAGCAGCAGGCGGCGCCGGCGCATCGCGCGCGTCGCGGCGACAAGCGGAATCGCCGCGACGATCGAGCCGAGCGCATACACGGTCACGAGCTGGCCGATCAGCGCGTCGGGCACGCGCAGGTCGGCGCTCATCAGCGGCAACAGGCCGGCCGGCAATGCCTCGGTGAGGATCGTGATGAAGGCGGCCGTCGCGAGCGCCAGCAGGTTCGCGACCGGCAGGCGCTCGCCCGCCTCCACCGGCCCGATGGAAACCTCGTCGTCGATCGACGTGCAGTCGCTCATGCCGCGCTCCCGGTATCGATGCCGTAGACCGCATCGCGCACGTCGGTCACGATGCGCCCGTACATGCCCTCGTACAGCGTGTTGGTCAGCGCGACGACCGTCAGCCCGGCCGCGCGGTCGACGAACCATGCATGCCCGTACGCGCCGCCCCAGCGCCAGGTGCCGACCGACTCCGGCGACTGCGCGGCCGCCGGATCGTGCAGCACCGAAAAGCCGAGCCCGAAGCCGAAACCCGGTGCATCCGGCAGCTCGTGCGCGCCCGGCTGGATGCACGCCATCTCGTCGATCCATGCGCGTTCGAGCCAGCCGTCGCGGCCGGTGCGCAGCGCGTCGAGCAGCGTCACGCAATCGCGCGCGGTGCCGACCATCCCCGCGCCGCCCGACGGCCACGCGTCGCGATCGAACACGCGCGCCGGCTCGAAGCGGATGCCGATCGTGCCGTCGAATACCGGCACGAGATCGGTGTCCGCCATCCGCCGCGGCGCACCCGGCGTGCTCACGTAAGGCGTCGCGACGCGCGCGGCGTCGTGCGCGACGAACGCGGTGTCGGTCATCCCGAGCGGCGTCGTGACGAGCGCGGCCACTGCCTCGGCGAGCGGCCGGCCGTCGACCGCCTCGATCAGCGCGCCAACCACGTCGGTCGCGAGCGAATAGCCCCACGACGTGCCGGGCGCGAACTGCAGCGGCACGCTTGCGATGCGCCGCACGTTCTCGGCGAGCGAAATGCCCGAACGATCCATCCCGTCGGACACGCCGGCACGTGCATACGGGCCGTCGCCATCGGCTTCGAGGAAGCGGTAGCCGAGGCCGGCCGTATGCGACAGCAGATGACGCAACGTGATCGCGGCGGGTGCGCCGTCGGGCAGCGCCGGGCGGAATTCGGGCAACCAGCGCGCGACGGGTTCGTCGAGCGCGATGCGCCCCGCCGCGACCAGCCGCATCGCGGCAGCCGTCACGACCGGCTTCGTGACCGACGCGAGCCTGAACAGCGCGTCTTCCCGCATCGGCGTACCGGCTTCGCGATCGGCGAGCCCGGCGGCGCGCGCATGGCGCAGCTCGCCGTCGCGCGCGACCAGCACGACCGCGCCGACGATGCGCTCGTCGGCGAGCGCGCGATCGAGCGCGTCGTCGAGCCGGCGGCGCAGCGCGGCGTCCGGTTCGGCACGGGAAACGGTGACAGGCAGGGATGACATGGCGTGACCTCTCGACAGTGAACGAACGTTCATCGTAGGGAGCCGACGCAAGAAGAAAAACCGGGTTAGAGTTCCGGACAATCCGGACGCTGGCGTCCGCAATCGGGAACTTGCATGGAAAATCTCGGCGGTTTCGTCGTGTTCGTTCAGGTCGCGGAAACGCGCAGTTTCGTCGCGGCCGGCCGCGCGCTCGGGCTGTCGGCGTCGGCGATCGGCAAGCGCATCGCGCGGCTCGAGGCGCGCCTGAACGTGCGGCTGTTTCACCGCAGCACGCGTAGCATCACGCTGACGGCCGAAGGCACGCGGTTTCTCGAACGGTGCCGGCGCGTGATCGCCGAGATAGAAGCTGCCGAACAGGAACTGACGCACAGTGCCGAAGCGCCGCGCGGACGCCTGCGCGTGAGCCTGCCGACGATCGGCACGCTGCTGCTGCCGGTGCTCGCCGATTTCATGGCCGAGTACCCGGAGATCGAACTCGATATCGATTTCAGCGACCGGCTCGTCGACGTCGTCGACGAAGGGTTCGACGCGGTGCTGCGCACTGGCCGGCCGTCGGATTCACGGCTGTCGTCGCGGCTGCTCCGCCATTTCCGCCAGCACCTCGTCGCGTCGCCCGACTACCTCGCCCGGCACGGCACGCCGCGCACACCGGTCGATCTCGCGCTGCACCGCTGCCTGCACTACCGCTTTCCGAGCAGCGGCAAGCTCGAAACCTGGCCGCTGCGCGTGCCGCGCTCGGGCACGCCGCCCGAAGTGCCCGTCTCGATGGTCAGCAACAGCGCGGAAGCGCGCCTGTGCTTCGCGCTGCGCGGGCTCGGCATCGCGTGCCTGCCCGAGTTCTTCGTGCGCGCCGCGCTCGACGACGGCACGCTGTGCGCGGTGCTCGACGAACACGTCGCGAGTTGCACGCCGATCTACGTGCTGTGGCCGTCGGGCCGCCATCCGACGCCGAAGCTGCGCGCGTTCGTCGACTTCATGGCCGCAAACCTGCGCTTCTGACCGATCGCGGCCGTCACGCGGCCTTCGCGTGCACGCCGAGCCGGCGAAACGCCTGCCCGTGCTCGTCGAACAGATGGCAGTGCTCGGCCTGCGCGTGCACGTGCAGCGCCTCGCCGGTGCGATACGTGTCGAGCGGCGGAATCCGCGCGATCAGCCCGTCCGGCGCGACCGCCGACTCCGCGTACAGATACGCGGCATCGCCGAGCGACTCGACGGCCATCGTGTGCGCGGCGACGCCCGCGGCCGCCGCGCCCACCAGCAGATGCTCGGGCCGCACGCCGACCGTCACCGCGGCGCCACGCTGCAGCCCGGCCGCTTCGACCGCGACGTACTGCGTCTCGCCACTGTCGAAGCGCACGAGCACACCGCCCGCGTCGACCGATTCGACCGCACCCTTCAGGAAGTTCATCTTCGGCGAACCGATGAAGCCCGCGACGAACAGGTTCGCCGGCGCGTGATACAGCGCGTTCGGCGTGCCGACCTGTTGCACCGCGCCGCCCGACAGCACGACGATCTTGTCCGCGAGCGTCATCGCCTCGACCTGGTCGTGCGTCACGTAGATCATCGTCGTCTTCAGTTCGTCGTGCAGCCGCGCGAACTCCAGCCGCATCTTCACGCGCAGCGCGGCGTCGAGGTTCGACAGCGGCTCGTCGAACAGGAACACCTTCGGCTTGCGCGTGATCGCGCGGCCGATCGCGACGCGCTGCCGCTGGCCGCCCGACAGCTGCTTCGGCTTGCGATCGAGCAGATGATCGATGTGCAGGATCTTCGCGGCCTGCTTCACGGCCTGGTCGATCTCCGGCTTCTTCGCGCCCGCGAGCTTGAGGCCGAACGCCATGTTGTCGTACAGCGTCATGTGCGGGTACAGCGCATACGACTGGAACACCATCGCGATGCCGCGCTTCGCGCTCGGCACGTCGTTGACCTTCGCGCCGTCGATCAGCAGGTCGCCGCTCGAAATATCCTCGAGGCCCGCGATCATCCGCATCAGCGTGGATTTGCCGCAGCCGCTCGGGCCGACGAACACGACGAATTCGCCGTCGGCGATGTCGAGGTTCACGTTGCGCAGCACTTCGGTTTCGTCGTAGCGCTTCGCGATGTTGCGCAGGAGCACGCTTGCCATGATCTGTCTCCGTTCGTTCGTGATGCGCCGCGTGGTACGCGGCGCGCAATCGTTGCTAGTTCGGCAGCACCGCGCCCGTCGCCTGCCAGCGCGCGACGTAGCCGGGCAGCTCGTGCATGTCGTCGAATACGTGACGCGCGCCGATGCCGCGCAGCGCGTCGATCTGCGCGGCCGACGCATGCCCGCCGCCGACGAAGCCGAGCACGGTCATGCCGGCCGCGGCCGCCGCGGTGATGCCGGTCACGCTGTCCTCGACGACGAGGCACTGCGCTGGCGCGACGCCGAGCGTGCGCGCGGCCGCGAGATACACGTCCGGCGCCGGCTTCGGCCGCGCGACGGAATCCGCGCAGAACAGCCGTTCGCCGAAGAAGCGCGCGAGGCCCGTGCGCGCAAGCGCCGCCTCGACGTATGCGCGGTAGCTGTTGCTCGCGCAGGCCGTCGTCAACTGAATCGCGCCGAGCGCCGCGTCGATGCCTTCGACCATCGGCGCATTGACGGCGGCCGCCTCGACCGCGCGGCGGATCGCGTCGACGTCGTCGGCCGACAGCCTGCGTCCGACGGCGTCGCCCGCACCCGCCAGCACGCGCTCGATGCGCAGCCCGAGCAGCGGCATCACGGCCGGACGCGCATCGACGCCCGGCCAGCGCATGTCGAGTTCGCGCACGATCACGTCGGCGGCGACGGCCTCGCTGTCGATCAGCACGCCGTCGCAATCGCAGATCAGCACGTTCGCACCTTGGCCCGCCGCGCTCACTTGACCGCTCCGAACGTGAGCCCGCGCACGAGCTGCTTCTGCGACAGCCAGCCGACGATCAGGATCGGCGCGACCGCGAGCAGCGACGCTGCGGACAGCTTCGCCCAGAACAGCCCCTCGGGGCTCGAGTACGACGCGATGAACACGGTCAGCGGCGCCGCGTTCGAGCTCGACAGGTTGATGCTCCAGAACGCCTCGTTCCACGACAGGATCACGAGCAGCAGCGCGGTCGACGCAAGCCCCGGCAGCGCCATCGGCATCAGCAGGTAGACGATCTCCTGCCACGTCGACGCGCCGTCGATGCGGCCGGCTTCCAGGATGTCCTTCGGGATCTCGTTGAAGTACGTGAAGGTCATCCACACCGCGATCGGCAGGTTGATCAGCGTGTAGACGATCACGAGGCCCGACACCGTGTCGAGCAGCCCCGCGTTCTTCCACAGCAGGTAGATCGGCACGAGCACGCCGACCGACGGCATCATCTTCGTCGACAGCATCCACAGCAGCACCTTCTGCGTGCGGCGGTTCGGGAAGAACGCCATCGCATAGGCGGCCGGCACCGCGAACAGCAGCGAGATCACCGTGACGCCCGCCGAGATCAGCACCGAATTCCACGCGAACGAGAAGTAGTTGCTGCGCGCGAACACCTCGCGGAAGCTGTCGAGCGTCGGCATGAAGAACAGCGACGATGCGTATGCCTGCTGCTCGGTCTTGAACGCGGTGATCGCCATCCAGAAGATCGGGAAGAACAGCAGCAGCGCGATCAGCCACGCGAGCGCGCCGGGCATTGCGCGCCGCACGAGGTCGAACACGGCCGGCGCGCGCCGGCCTTCGAAGGTCAGGTCGCTCATTTCTCGTACTCCCCCTTCAGGTTGCGCGCGAGCATCCGCACGAGGAAGAACGACACGACGTTCGCGACCACGACGGCGATGATGCCGCCCGCGGACGCGAGGCCGACGTCGAACTGCTGCAGGCCGAGCGCATAGATCAGGTAAGACAGGTTGGTGGTCGCGTCGCCGGGGCCACCGCCGGTCGTCGTGTAGATCTCCGCGAAGATCGACAGCAGGAAAATCGTCTCCATCATCACGACCACGGCGATCGCGCGCTTCAGGTGCGGCAGCGTGATGTAGAAGAACATCGCGATCGGGCCCGCGCCGTCGATGCGCGCGGCTTCCTTCTGTTCCTGGTCGAGCGACTGGATCGCGGTGAACAGGATCAGGAACGCGAACGGCAGCCATTGCCATGCGACGATGATGATCACGGCGGTGAGCGGGTAATCGGCGAACCAGTCGATCGGCGTCATCCCGAACGCGCGCATCGCGTTCGCGACGAGCCCGTACACCGGGTGCAGGATCATGTTCTTCCAGATCAGCGCGGATACCGTCGGCATCACGAAGAACGGCGCGATCGCGAGCAGCCGCGCGATGCCCTGCCCGTAGAACTTGCGGTCGAACAGCACGGACATCAGCACGCCGCCGATCACCGTGATCGCGAGCACCGCGCCGATCAGCACGAGCGTGTGCCAGATCGCCGGCAGGAACGACGGATCGGTCGCGAGGAAGCGATAGTTGTCGAGCCCCGCGAAACCCTTCACGTCCGGGTTCAGCAGGTTGTAGCGCGAGAACGAATACCAGATCGTCATCGCGAGCGGAATCGACATCCACAGCAGCAGCACCGCGACGGACGGCGAGACGAGCCAGCTCGCGCCGCCGCGCGCGCGGCGCGGCGCGCCTGGCGGCAACGACGCGTCGCCGACCGACGGCGCGTGACTCAGGGGAAGACGCAGGTGACGCATGATCGGGGTCCCTCCGGTTGATGCGCGGGCGCGAACGGCCTGCCCGCCTTTCGGCTTCGCCGGCCCGCACCGCGCGCGACGGCGCACGGCGCGGGCCACGCGACTGCTTGCGCGTTACTTCTTGTAGCCGGCCTGCCGTACCGCGCGGTCGGCGGCGGCCTGCCCGGCGGCGAGCGCCTGGTCGACCGTCATCTGCCCTGCAACCGCACCCGCGATCGACTGGCCGACCACCGTGCCGAACGACTGGAATTCAGGAATCCCGACGTACTGCACGCCCGTGTACGGCACCTTCTTCAGCGACGGATCGTTCGGGTCGGCCGTCTCGATCGCCTTCAGCACGAAGTCCGAGAACGGCGCGGCGGCCTTGTACTCGGGGCGCTGATAGGTCGACGCGCGCGTGCCCGGCGGCACCGACGCCCAGCCCTCGTCCTTGCCGACCATCTCGATGTACTGCCTCGACGTCGCCCACGCGATGAACTTGCGCGCGGCGTCCTGCTGCTTCGACGTCTTCGGCACGGCCAGCGCCCACGCCCACAGCCAGTGCGAGCCCTTCGGCGTGGCGGCGACCGGCGCGGGCGCGAAGCCGATCTTGTCGGCCACCTGCGACTGCTGCTTGTTATAGAGCATCCCGGCCGCGACCGTCGCGTCGATCCACATCGCGCACTTGCCCGACGCGGTCAGCGTCAGGTTCTCGTTGAAGCCGTTCGAGCTCGCTCCCGGCGGGCCGTCCTTCTTCAGCAGGTTCACGTAGAACGTGATCGCCTTCTTCCATTCGGGCGACGTGAGCTGCGCGTTCCAGTTCTCGTCGAACCAGCGCCCGCCGAACGTGTTCACGACCGTCGACACGAACGCCATGTTCTCGCCCCAGCCGGCCTTGCCGCGCAGGCAGATCCCGTAGGTGCCCTTCGACTTGTCGGTGAGCTTGTCCGCGAACTCGGCGATCTGGTCGTAGGTCGGCTGGTCGGGCATCTTCAGCCCCTTCGACGCGAACAGGTCCTTGCGGTAGAACGTCATCGAGCTTTCGACGTAGAACGGCAGCGCATAGAGCTGGCCGTTGTACGACAGGCTGTCGCGCGCGGTCTTCACGATGTCGTTCAGATCGTAGTCGGCGGGCAGGCCCGTGATCGGCGCGAGCCAGCCGCGCTTGCCCCACTGCGGCGTCTCGTAGGTGCCGATCGCCATCACGTCGAACTGGCCGCTGCCGGTCGTGATGTCGGTCGTCGCGCGCTGGCGCAGCACGTTTTCCTCGAGGATCACCCAGTTCAGCTTGATGTCGGGGTTCGCCTTCTCGAATGCCGGCGACAGTTTCTTCAGCTCGATCATGTCGGGGTTGTTCAGCGTCGCGATCGTCAGCGTGCCGGCGGACGCGGCGCAGGCGGCCGTCGCGAGCGCGGCTCCGGCGAAGCAGCGTGCGGCGGCGTCGAGCATCTTTCGTTGCATGGCATGTCTCCTGTGATTGTTCGATGTGTCGTCGGTCTTGCGTTTCCTTCGCGGCCCGTCACGCCGGCCGCTGCATTCCGCACGCGCGCGCATAGTGCGCGATCACGTCGCGTATCCGGTGGCGCACCCACGCGCGCGGCTCCTTCGCGAGCCCGCCCGCGCGGCACGCCGCGTAGACATCCGGCAGCCACTGCGCGACGAGCGTCTCGGGCACCGGCTGCCGCGCGAGATTGCCGAACAACTGCTCGACCGCGGCCGCGACGGCCGGCTGCAGCCAGTAGTAGCGAATCCGGTCGCTGTAGCTGAACTGGCGCGCGAGCCGCTGCTCGGTTTCGTCGCCGCGGTAGTACGGCGCCCAGTGCTCGGGCTGCGCGCGCATCGCGGCATCGACCACGTCGCGCAACCGCGAGCGCTGCAAGACGTCGTCGATCAGCGCATCCTCGATGAACGTCAATGCGAACAGCGCCTCGCGCAGCGCGAACGTCAGCGCGGGGCCGACCTTCAACACCGCGAAGTGGTCGCGCACGAGCGCGGCGAGCGCGCCCTCGGTCTGGTAATCGGTCGAATGCGCCTCGAACACGAGGCGCGGTGTATGCAGGATACTCGCGCCGAGTGACGCTGCCTTGGCGCTGTCGTAGTCGAGCACGTGGCGATCGTCGAAGTCGACGCCCGGCTGCGCAACGATCGCGACGACGCGCGTCCACGCGTCGTCGAGCCCGGCCGCCGCGAACGCGCAGCGGTGCGCGTCGAGCGTCGCCGCGATGCTGTCGCTGCGCGTGACCGCGATCCGCGCGATCGCCGCGCCGGTCGCATCGCCCGGATTGCCGCTGACCTCGCCGCCCGGCGTCGGCACCTCGGTGCCGATCACGTAGACGGGCGCGACACCGGCGCGCGCCGCCGCGTGTTCCGCCACGCGGCACAGTTCGGCCGCGCGTGCGGCGATCGTGCGGTCGTCGAGCCGCGCCGGATCGTCCGCGCACGCCATGCTCGCATCGAGGTGGATCTTTTCGAAACCGGCTTCGACATACGCGGCGACCATCGCGCCGGCCTCGCGCATCGCATCGGCCGCGCGGCGGTGCCGCCACGGGTTCGGGCCGAGATGGTCGCCGCCGAGCACGAGCGCCGACGGCGCGAGCCCGCAGCGCGCGGCGATCGCATCGACGTCGCGGCGGAAATCGGCGGGCGTCATGCCCGTATAGCCGCCGAGATGGTTCACCTGGTTGCAGGTCGCCTCGATCAACAGCGGCGAGCCGTCCGCGCGCGCGGCTTCGCACGCGGCCTCCAGCACCAGCCGGTGCGCGCTGCAGATCGAATAGATGCCGCGCTGCGCGTCCGCGCGGTTCGCGTCGAAGATCATCCGCAGCACGGCGTCCGCGTGCGCGGTGTGCGGGCGTTCTGCGACGGTCGTCAGGCCGGGCATGCCACACCTCGTTCGGTCAGAAAGCGGTCGATCTCGGCCGCACTGCTGTTGCCTTCCATCGGGCCGCGCCGCGTGACCGCGATCGCGCCTGCCGCGTTCGCGCGGCGCAGCGCGACCTCGATCGGCATGCCCGCGACAAGGCTCGCGACCAGCGTGCCGCCGAAGCAGTCGCCGGCGCCGGTCGGGTCGATTTCGTCGACCGGAAACGCCGGCACTTCGGCACGGCTCGCGCGGTCGAACGCGACGCTGCCTTCCGAGCCGCGCTTCAGCACGACGCGCTCGAGCAGCGGATGCGTCGCGAGCAGGCCCGCAATCGCGCGCTCGGCCGGCTGCGGCCCGCAGAAGAACGGCAGGTCGGCTTCGCTCGGCAGGAACAGGTGGCAGGCGGCGAGCATTTCGTCGAGTGCCGCACGCATCGGACGGAAGCTCAGCATCTCGGGGCGCACGTTCGGATCGAACGATACCTTCGCGCCGGCGCGCGCGGCCTCGATCACGCCGCGCTGGATCGCCGCGATCGCCGATTCGCTCGTCAGCGACGAGCCCATCACATGGAAGTAGCGGCAGCCGTCGAACATCGCCGTATCGACGTCGGACGCATCGACACACGCGGCCGCGCTGGTGGAAAGACTGAAGACGAAGCTGCGCGAACCGTCGTCGCGATACGCGACGAACGCGGTGCCGGTCGGGCGCGCGACGCGGCGGATGCGCGCGATATCGACGCCGTCGCGTTCGAGCCGCGCGACGATCGCGTCGCCGAACGCGTCGCGGCCGACGCAACCCGCATACGCGACGCGCGCGCCGAGCCGTGCGGCCTGATCGGCAAAGATCGCGGGCGCGCCGCTCGGGAACGGTCCGGCAAACAGGCCCGGCGCGTCGAAACCCTGGCCGCGCTCGGCGGCGACGAATTCGGCGAGCAGTTCGCCGGCGACGACGATCGCGGCCATCAGGCGTGCCCTCCTCGTCCGAAGGCGGCCGCGGCGTGCGGCATTGCCGCGTCGTCAAAGGCCTGCAGGCAGGTTGCGCGTGCGAGCGTCGCCACGTCAGCTCATCCAGTTGCCGCCGTCGACGTTCAGCGTCTGGGCGGTGATGTAGTCGGCGTCGGCCGACGCGAGGAACAGCGCGGCGCCCGTCAGGTCGCCCGGCACGCCCATGCGGCCGAGCGGCACGGCTTCGCCGACCAGCCGCTTCTTCTCGCCGAGCGGCCGGTTCTCGTAGCGCGCGAACAGCGCGTCGACCTGCTCCCACATCGGCGTGTCGACGACGCCCGGCGCGATCCCGTTCACGTTGATCCGGTGCGGCGCGAGCGCGAGCGCAGCCGACTGCGTATAGCTGATCACCGCGGCCTTGGTCGCGCAGTAGTGCGAAACGAGCGCCTCGCCGCGACGGCCGGCCTGCGACGACATATTGACGATCTTGCCGCCGCGCCCCTGCTCGACCATCCGCTGCGCGACGGCCTGCATCAGGAAGAACAGCCCTTTCACGTTGACCGCGAACAGCCGGTCGAACACGTCCCACGATTCGTCGAGGATCGGGCGCATGTCGAACAGCGCCGCGTTGTTGAACAGGATGTCGACGCCGCCGAAGCGCTCGACGGCGGTGGCGACGATCCGCTCGATGTCGTCACGGCGCGTGACGTCCGCGGTGACGGCCACCGCGCGGCCGGGGTTCGCTTCGATGAGCCGCGCAAGCGAGCCGCCTGCCGGCTTCACGTCGACGAGCACGCAGCGCGCGCCCTCGTCCAGATAGCGTTGCGCGACCGCCTCGCCGATGCCGCTTGCCGCGCCCGTCAGGATCGCGACCTTGTCTTCCAGTCTCACTGGCTGTCTCCGGTTCGTTCTGCTGTACGACGGCCACGAGGTGAGCGAACGCTCGCAGACCGATCAATTGCTCTGTTATTGATCGAATGATCGGATACGCGATTCGCGCTGTCAAGGCAACGTGACGGCTTTCTATGACGCGCTGCGGCACGACGGCGCATCGCGCCGGCCCGCGGCGCACGCCCGGCAAGGCGCGGCGCGCGCGGTGCGGTGCGGCCGGATCGGCGATGAAGGGGACGGAGCGTAGACGGAATGGGGAATTCGCGCTGCACGGCACGGCGATACGTTATATCATCGCCGTACTCTGTTTGACTGCCTGCTTCACGCCATGGCTACCTCATCGTCCATTGACGCCCGGCTGTCCCGGGCCGACGCATTCGCCGCCGAGCACGGGCTCGCGTGGACGCCGCTGCGCCGCCAGGTCTACGAACGCGTGCTGGCCGCGCAGCGCCCGATCGGCGCGTACGACCTGCTCGCCGAGCTCGAACCGCAGCGCGGCCGCGTGCCGCCCACGACCGTCTATCGCGCGCTGGATTTCCTCGTCGAGCACGGTTTCATCCACCGGATCGAATCGAAGAACGCGTTCTTCGCGTGCTGCGAGATCGGCGTGCCGCACGAAGGCCAGTTCCTGATCTGCGATTCGTGCGGCGACACCGTCGAGATTCCCGGCGGCGACCTCGCGAAGCAGTTGTCCGCGAGCGAGCCCGCGCACGGTTTCGAAGTCCACCACCAGGTCGTCGAGCTGAGCGGCCTGTGCGGCCACTGCAAGCGCAAGCCCGCGCAACGCTGACGCCGCATCGCGCGGCGCATGTGCCGCCTTTCCAACGAGGAGTTTCATGTCCATTGCCTTGAAGCGCGCGCCGCGGCGCGCCCTGTCGCCTGTCCGCTGGTTTGCCGCCGCTGCCGCCGCGCTGTCGCTCGCGGCGCCCGCGTTCGCGCAGGCCGTGACCGTCAACGTCGTCGCCGCCGAGAATTTCTATGGCGATGTCGCGTCGCAGATCGGCGGCCGCCACGTCGCGGTAACCAGCATCCTCAGCAATCCCGAACAGGATCCGCACCTGTTCGAAGCAAGCCCGAAGACCGCCCGCGCGCTCCAGCACGCGCAGGTCGTGATCTACAACGGCGCCGACTACGATCCGTGGATGGGCAAGCTGCTCGGCGCATCGAAGCAGGCGAAGCGCGCGACGATCGTCGTCGCCGATCTGGTCGGCAAGAAGGCCGGCGACAACCCGCACCTGTGGTACGACCCGGCGACGATGCCGGCCGCCGCGCGCGCGATCGCGGCCGAGCTCGGCCGCGCCGATCCGGCGAACAAGGCCGAATACGACGCGAACCTGCAGAAGTTCGTCGCGTCGCTGAAGCCCATCGACGACAAGGTCGCCGCGCTGCGCGCGCAGTACAAGGGCGTGCCGGTGACGGCCACCGAGCCCGTGTTCGGCTACATGTCCGACGCGATCGGGCTCGACATGCGCAACCAGCGCTTCCAGCTCGCGACGATGAACGACACCGAGGCGAGCGCGCAGGACGTCGCCGCGTTCGAGAACGACCTGCGCAAGAAGCAGGTGCGCGTGCTGATCTACAACAGCCAGGCCGAAGCGCCGATGACCAGGCGCATGCTGAAGATCGCGCGCGACGGCGGCGTGCCGGCCGTCAGCGTCACCGAGACGCAGCCGGCCGGCAAGACCTTCCAGCAATGGATGGCCGGCCAGCTCGATGCGCTCTCCAGCGCGCTTTCGGCCGGCAAGAAATAAGCGACTGCAACGACATGACCGCCACTCCCCACGCACTCGCAGTCGATCGCGTCACGCTCGAACTGGGCGGACGCACGATCCTGCGCGACGTCAGCTTCTCGATCGAACCCGGCGAATTCGTCGGCGTGCTCGGGCCGAACGGCGCGGGCAAGACGACGCTGATGCGCGCCGTGCTCGGCCTCGTGCCCGTCTCGGCCGGCACGCTGTCCGTCGGCGGCGTGCCGGTCGTGCGCGGCAACGCGTCGATCGGCTACATGCCGCAGATCAGGAGCGGCCTCGCGAACCGCCGGATGCGCGGCTACGACTTCGTCGCGATGGCCGCCGACGGCCACCGCTGGGGGCTGCCGCACACGAATGCGGCGACGCGCCGCGAGGTCGACCGCGTGCTCGACCTCGTCGGCGGCCCGACGCTCGCGCGCCGGCCGCTGTCGGAGCTGTCGGGCGGCGAGCGGCAGCGCCTGCTGCTCGCGCAGTGCCTGCTCGGCAATCCGAAGCTGCTGCTGCTCGACGAGCCGCTGATCAGCCTCGACCCGAACCACCAGCGCGGCGTGGTCGAACTCGTGCGCAACGTGCAGCGCGAGCTCGGCATCACCGTGCTGTTCTCCGCACACGAACTGAATCCGCTGCTGAACGCGCTCGACCGCGTGCTGTATCTCGGCAACGGCGTCGCGGCGCTCGGCACCGTCGACGAGGTGATCACGAAGCCCGTGCTGTCGCGCCTCTACGGATCGCCGATCGACGTGATGCGCGTGAACGGCAAGATCTTCGTGATGTCGGGCGACGTCGAGATCGAGAAGCACGACCACGAACACGAGGACGACGACGGCCACTCGCACGGCGGCGGCGGACACGGCCATCACCACCACGGACACGCTCATCCCGGGCATTCGCACGATGTTTGAATACGACTTCATGATCAACGCCTTCGCGGCGTCGGGCATCGTCGCGGTGCTCGCGGGCATCGTCGGCTACTTCCTGGTGCTGCGCGGGCAGACCTTCGCCGGCCATGCGCTGTCGCACGTCGGCTTCACCGGCGCGACGGGCGCGGTGCTGCTCGGCATCTCGCCGATCTGGGGGATGGTCGGCTTCACGCTCGCAGCCGGGATCGGGATGGGCGCGCTCGGCGAACGGCTCGCGGGCCGCGACGTCGCGATCGGCGTGATCCTGTCGGGCGCGCTCGGTTTCGGCCTGCTGTTCCTGCATTTCTATACGTCGTTCGCGACGCAGGTCACTGCGCTGCTGTTCGGCAACGTGCTCGCGGTCAGCCACGACACGCTCGCGGTGCTGGCCGGCATCGGCGCGGTGAGCCTGATCGCGCTCGCGCTGATCGCGCGGCCGCTGCTGTTCGCATCGCTGCAGCCCGAACTGGCCGAAGCCAAGGGCGTGTCGCTGCGCACGGTGTCGATGCTGTTCCTCGCGGTGTGCGCGCTCGCAGTGGCCGCCGCGACGCAGATCGTCGGCGTGCTGCTCGTGTTCACGCTGCTGGTCGGGCCGGCCGCGGCCGCGCAGAACGTGTCGACGCGGCTGTCGACGGGCGTGCTGCTCGCCGCGCTGTTCGCGCTGTTCGAGGCGTGGGCCGGCATCACGCTTGCCTATCACACCGACTGGCCGACGAGCTTCTGGATCACCGCGCTGTCGGCGCTCGTGTACGGCGCGAGCCTGTTGCGGCGCCACTGATCGCCGCCCGACGGATCGCCGCCCGATGCCAATGAAAACGCCGGCGTGCCCGAGGGCAGCGCCGGCGTTTTTTTTATGCGCCCGCAATCGCGTGCGGCGATGCGTGCGTTACCTGCTTCGCTCCCCGTTCATCGTGAGAGCACGCGCGCGTGATGCGCGATGTGATCGGCGATGAACGTCGAGATGAAGTAATACCCGTGGTCGTAGCCCGGATGACGGCGCAGCGTCAGCGGCTGGCCGGCCTTCGCGCACGCGGCTTCGAACACGTCGGGGTTCAGCTGGTTCGCGAGGAATTGATCGGCGAGGCCCTGGTCGACCAGGATGCCGTCCGCGAACTTCGGCGCATCGGCGCGCGCGACGAGCTCGCTTGCGTCGTGTGCGTTCCACGCGTCGCGATCGTCGCCGAGATAACCCGAGAACGCCTTCTCGCCCCACGGGCAGCGCGTCGGCGCGGCGATCGGCGCGAACGCCGACACCGACCGGTACAGGCCGGGATGACGCAGCGCGAGCGTCAGCGCGCCGTGTCCGCCCATCGAGTGCCCGAAGATCCCGAGCCGCGCGCCGTCGATCGGCAGCTCGGCCGCGACGAGCTCGCGCAGCTCGCCCGTCACGTACGACTCCATCCGGTAATGCGTGGACCACGGCGCCTCGGTCGCATCGACGTAGAAGCCCGCACCGACACCGAAGTCCCACGCATCGGTCTCGCCCGGCACGCCCGCACCGCGCGGGCTCGTGTCGGGCATCACGAGCGCGACGCCGTGCTGCGCCGCGTATTGCTGCGCGCCGGCCTTGATCGCGAACGTCTCGTCGGTGCAGGTCAGCCCCGCGAGGTAGAACAGCGCCGGCACGCGGCCGTGCGCGGCCTGCGGCGGCAGGTACACCGAGAACTTCATCGGCAGGCCGATCGCCGTCGAATCGTGGCGATAGAAGCGCTGCTCGCCGCCGTGGCACGCATGCGAGGAAACGAGTTCGAGCATGACGGTGCGCTCCCGGTCAGTACAGCACGACCGAGCGGATCGACTCGCCGGCCTTCATCAGGTCGAAGCCTTCGTTGATCCGCTCGAGCGGCAGCGTGTGCGTGATCAGGTCGTCGATGTTGATCTTGCCTTCCATGTACCAGTCGACGATCTTCGGCACGTCGGTGCGGCCGCGCGCGCCGCCGAACGCCGAGCCCTTCCACTCGCGACCCGTCACGAGCTGGAACGGACGCGTGCTGATTTCCTCGCCGGCTGCGGCCACGCCGATGATGAACGACTGGCCCCAGCCCTTGTGCGTGCACTCGAGCGCCTGGCGCATCAGCTTCACGTTGCCGACGCATTCGAACGAGTAGTCGGCGCCGCCGTCGGTCAGCTGCACGATGTGGTCGACGACGTTCTCGACTTCGTTCGGGTTGATGAAGTGCGTCATCCCGAACTTCTTCGCGAGCTCGACGCGCTTCGGGTTGATGTCGACGCCGATGATCTTGTCCGCGCCGACCATCTTCGCGCCCTGGATCACGTTCAGGCCGATCCCGCCGAGGCCGAACACGACGACGTTCGCACCGGCCTCGACCTTCGCCGAATAGACGACCGCGCCGACGCCCGTCGTCACGCCGCAGCCGATGTAGCAGATCTTGTCGAACGGCGCGTCCTCGCGCACCTTCGCGACCGCGATCTCCGGCACGACGATGTAGTTCGAGAACGTCGACGTGCCCATGTAGTGGAACAGCGGCTTGCCGTCGAGCGAGAAACGCGACGTCGCGTCGGGCATCAGGCCCTTGCCCTGTGTCGCGCGGATCTTCTGGCACAGGTTGGTCTTGCGCGACAGGCAGAACTTGCACTCGCGGCATTCCGGCGTGTAGAGCGGAATCACGTGGTCGCCCTTGCGCACGGTGCCGACGCCGGGGCCGACGTCGACCACCACGCCCGCGCCTTCATGGCCGAGGATCGCCGGGAAGATCCCTTCCGGATCGGCACCCGACAGCGTGTAGTAGTCGGTGTGGCAGATGCCGGTCGCCTTCACTTCGATCAGCACTTCGCCTGCGCGCGGCCCTTCGAGATCGACTTCCTCGATCGTCAGCGGTGCACCCGCCTTCCATGCAATCGCGGCTTTCGTTTTCATCGTGTCACTCCTGTCTGTCAATTAGGTTGCCCCGGGGCGGCGCTTCGGCGCTTACGCAGGTCCCATTCGCACCGGGCCCCGTTCAAAGCTGTCGAAACCATGCCGCGCGACATCGCGCGACACGGCAAAAGCATCTCGTGCTCGCCATGATGGCCGGTCCCGCCGCACACCGCGAGCGGGAAACGGTCGCCGGCTTGCCACGATGCGTCATCTCTGACGCAAAAGAACAAGTGTCCGAGTTTAAACGCCCGTCGTGAACCATGCATCCGCGCGCGCATACAGATCGATGAAGCGTGCGTGGCGCGCGGCCAGCAGGCGGTCGTCGCGCGGCGCGGCGACCGGCGACGCGGCCGGCGCCAGCGCGTGCAACGCATCTTCGCGCCAGTGTCCGATCGCGACGCCCGCGAGCAGCGCGGCGCCGCGCGTCGCGGCGTTCGGGCAATCGATCGCGTGCAGCGACGCGCCGAGCGCGTCGGCGAGCAGCTGGCGCCAGCGCGGATCGACCGAGCCGCCGCCCGCGAGACGCAGCGTCGTCACCGGGTCGCGACGATCGGCATCGCGGATCGCATCGAGCCCCGCGCGCAACGCGAACGCGACGCCTTCGAACGCGGCACGCATCATCGCGCCGCGCGTGTCGCCGAGCCCGAGGCCGAGCCAGCCGCCGCGCGCATCGGGGTTCATCCACGGCGAACGCTCGCCGGTCAGGTAGGGCAGGAAGCACAGCCGTTCCGACGCCGGTTGCGCGAACGCGTCGTCATACGCATCCGCCCATCCCGAATAACCGAGCCAGCCGCGCACGGCTTCGAGCGCGAGCCCGACGTTCTGCATCGCGGCCATCGTGTAATAACCGCCGCCGGCTGCCGCGCGATAGCGATGCAGCCCGCGCCGCGCGGGCGGCAGCGTATCCGCGAGCACGACGATCTGGCCGCCGCTGCCCGTCGTCAGCAGCGCGTCGCCGGCCGCGGCGAGCCCGCTGCCGAGCGCCGCGCATGCGGTGTCGGCCGCGCCCGTCGCCAGCG
>NZ_JBNCAB010000109.1:0-19245 GCF_049805555.1 Burkholderia sp. DN3021
GAGCGGCGCGGCGCGCAGCAGCGCCTCCGGCACCGCGCCGGCGCTTCCCGCGTCGGCCGGCGCGAACACGAACGTGCCGCGCCATCCCGGCAGGTGCCAGACTTCCTGCCCGTCCCACGCGAGCGCCGATTCCGGGTGCGGCGTGCCGGTGCCGTCGTCGGCCGGTTCGGCGCTGTCGCCCGCTTCCCAGTAGACGACGTCGCGATAGAGCCGCAGGCACTGCCCCGCGTGATCGACGCGCAGCACATGCGCGTCGTGCGCGGCGCGCAACTGCCGCATCATGTTGGCGAGCCGGGCGGCCGATGCGCCCGGCAAACCGAGCCGGCGCATCCAGAAGCGCAGCAGGTTCGCGCCGCGCGTATCGTCGAACGCGACCAGCGACTCGCGCGACAGCGCATGACCGTCGTCGCGCGCGGCGACGGCGAAATCCAGTTCGGCCAGATCGTCGAGCAGCCGCTGCGCGGCGGCCGCATGCTGGGCCGCGCGACCGAGCGCGTCGCGAAAGCCCGGGAAATGCACGGCCAGTGCCGGCAGCACATCGATGCGCAGCGCATTGCGCGCGTAGCGCGTGTCGCTGTTCGATTCGTCGTCGATCCATTCGAGTTCGTGCTGCGTCGCATAGCGCTCAAGTTGCGCGCGCAACAATCGCAGCAATGGGCGCACGCGCTCGACGCTCGCGCCGTCGGGACGGTAGCGCGGCGCCATTGCGGCGAGCCCCGCGATCCCTGCGCCGCGCAGCAGTTGCAGCAGCACCGTCTCGGCCTGGTCGTCCGCATGCTGCGCGAGCCACAGTGCGGCCGCGCCATGGCGCTCGCACATCGCGTCGAGCGCGGCATAACGACGCTCGCGCGCGGTCGCCTCGATACCGAGACCGCTGTCGCGCGGCACGTCGACGCGCATCGATTCGAATTCGACGCCGAGCCGCGCCGCTGCCGCCTCGGCATGCGCGACCCACGCGTCGGCGTTCGCGCTCAGGCCGTGATGCACGTGCAGCGCGACGCAGCGCGACGCGCCCGCGACACGCACGGCCGCGTCGAGCAGCACCGTCGAATCGAGGCCGCCGCTGTAGGCGATCGCGATGCGTGCATCGGACGGCATGCCGGAAAGCGCAACGCCGACCGCGTCGAGTACGACGCGGTCGGCGGAGAATTCGGTCGGTGGGATCACGAGAGGGACGCGCACGCAGCGGCGCGCGTATCGAGCACGCAGCCGGTCATGCGCCCGGCGTGGTTTCCTTGAACTTGCCGTAGGCCATCAGGCGCTCGAAGCGGCGCTCGCGCAGCGCATCGATGCTCATGCCCTGGAACTGGCGCAACGAATCGGCGAGCGCGCGGCGCAGCAGCGCAGCCATGCCCTTCGGATCGCGATGCGCGCCGCCAAGCGGCTCGTTGATGATCTTGTCGATCAGGCCGAGCGCCTTCAGGCGGTGCGCGGTCAGGCCCAGCGCTTCCGCGGCTTCCGGCGCCTTCGCGGCGCTCTTCCACAGGATCGACGCGCAGCCTTCCGGTGAGATCACCGAGTAGGTCGAGAACTGCAGCATCATCACGGTGTCGGCCACGGCGATCGCGAGCGCGCCGCCCGAACCGCCCTCGCCGATCACCGTCGTGATGATCGGCGTCTTCAGCTCGGCCATCACGTACAGGTTGCGGCCGATCGCTTCCGACTGGCCGCGCTCTTCCGCGCCGATGCCCGGATACGCGCCCGGCGTGTCGACGAACGTGAAGATCGGCAGCCCGAACTTCTCGGCGAGACGCATCAGGCGTTCGGCCTTGCGATAGCCTTCCGGACGCGGCATCCCGAAGTTGCGCGCGGCGCGCTCCTTCGTGTCGCGGCCCTTCTGGTGACCGATCACCATGCACGGATGGCCGCCGAAGCGCGCGAGACCGCCGACGATCGACAGATCGTCCGCGAATGCGCGGTCGCCGTGCAGCTCGTGAAAATCGGTAAACAGTTCCGCAACGTAATCGAGCGTGTACGGACGCTGCGGGTGCCGCGCGATCTGCGAAACCTGCCACGGCGACAGGTTCGCGTAGAGGTCCTTCGTCAGTTGCTGGCTTTTCTTCGACAGCCGCTCGATTTCTTCCGAAATATCGACAGCCGAGTCATCCTGCACGAATCGCAGTTCTTCGATCTTGGCCTCGAGTTCGGCGATCGGCTGTTCGAAATCCAGAAACGTGGTCTTCATGTGTTCGAATCCTTGGGTCTTGCGGCAGCGCGTATTCTACCCGCGCGGGCGACGCTCAAAACCGGTTCTCAACTATTGATGTTTAAAACCCGATAGCTAACAGTCAGGCGTCGGTGTCGGGCGCATCGAGGCTGCGCCACATGTACCAGGTCGCGACGGTGCGCCACGGCTCCCAGTTGGCCGCGACCTCACGCGCCTCGCTACGCGTGACGGGTTCCCCGCTGAAGTAATTGACGCTGATCGCGCGGATCAGGCCCGGGTCGTCGAGCGGCAGCACATCCGGCCGCGACAGGTTGAAGATCAGGAACATCTCGGCCGTCCAGCGGCTGATGCCGCGGATCTGCGTGAGTTCCGCGATCACGTCCTCGTCGTCCATCGACGTCCATTTGTCGACGTGCAGCGCGCCCGACACGAAATGCTGCGCGAGATCGAGGATGTATTCGGTCTTGCGCTTCGACAACCCGCAAGCGATCAGCTTGTCCGCGCCGAGCCGGATCACCGGCTGCGGCGCGAGTTTCGGACAGGCGTCCTCGATATGCGCCCACAGCGACTGCGCGGACGGCACCGAAATCTGCTGGCCGACGACCGAGCGCGCGAGCGTGACGAACGGGTCGCCGCGCTTTACGAGATGCGCGGGACCGAACTTCGGGATCAGTTTCTTCAGGATCCGGTCGCGCTTGACGAGGTCGGCGCATGCCTTGTCCCAGTATGCCGGACGCACGACAACCTCCTCGCCGTCCGCTTCGGACACACGCGTCTTGCGGGCCGCGTCGGCGGCCGGCAGCGCAGCCGCCGGCTGCGCATGACCGTTGAGCGCGCCGTTCGGCGCGGCGCGCGTCGCGTCCGCCTTCGACGGCACGCGCTTGGCTGCCGGACGCGCGGCGACCGGGGTCGCGCGCCTGACCGGCGCTTTTCTGGCCGTTGCCATCCTGCCTCCTACCTGACGGATCGGTCAGTGGAACGCACCGCGCTCATACGCGACGCCATTCGGTCGATCCGCCCGGTTTGTCTTCAAGTGCGATGCCGGCCTCGAGCAGTTCTGCCCGAATCCGGTCCGCTTCGGCATAGTCCTTCGCCTGCTTCGCCGCGACGCGCGCGGCGATCTTCGCTTCGATCTCGTCGGCGGCGAGCGCGCCCGCCTGCGCGGCGCCGGACGCCTGCTGCAGGAACGCGCGCGGTTCGCGGCCCAGCAGGCCGAGCAGGCCTGCCAGTTGTTTCAGTTGCCGCGCGAGCGCCGCGTCGCGCGTGCGATTCACCTCGCCCGCCAGCTCGAACAGCGTTGCCACCGCGACGGGCGTGTTGAAGTCGTCGTTCATCGCGGCCGTGAAACGCTGCGCATGCGGCTCGTTCCAGTCGAGCGCGAGCGTGTCGGCCTCGACATCCTTCAGTGCGGTATAGAGACGCGTGAGCGACGCGCGCGCATCGTCGAGATGCACGTCGCTGTAGTTCAGCGGCGACCGGTAGTGCGTGCGCACGATGAAGAAGCGCATGACTTCGGCGTCGTACCGCTCGAGCACTTCGCGGATCGTGAAGAAGTTGCCGAGCGATTTCGACATCTTCTCGTTGTCGACCTGCACGAAGCCGTTGTGCATCCAGTAGTTGACGAACGTCTGGCCGGTTGCGCCTTCGCTCTGCGCGATCTCGTTCTCGTGGTGCGGGAATTGCAGATCCTGCCCGCCGCCATGGATGTCGAAATGATCGCCAAGCAGCGTGCAGCCCATCGCCGAGCACTCGATGTGCCAGCCCGGGCGGCCCATCCCGTACTTCGACGCCCACGACGCGCCTTCCGGATCCTCCGGCTTCGCGCGCTTCCACAGCACGAAATCGAGCGGATCTTCCTTCGCGTCGTTCGCGGCGACGCGCTCGCCTGCGCGAAGATCGTCGAGCGACTTGCCCGACAGCTTCCCGTAGTTCGCGAACTTGCGCACCGAGTAATTGACGTCGCCGTCGGTCGCCTGGTACGCGTAACCGTTCGTCTCGAGCGTCTCGATCATGCCGAGCATCTGCGGAATGAATTGCGTCGCACGCGGCTCGATGTCGGGCCGCTGGATGCCGAGCGCGCCTTCATCCTCGTGCATCGCGCCGATGAACCGGTCGGTCAGCGACTTGATCGTCTCGCCGTTCTCGACCGCGCGGCGGATGATCTTGTCGTCGATGTCGGTAATGTTGCGCACATACGTGACCCGGTAGCCGATCGCACGCAGCCAGCGCTGGACGAGGTCGAACACGACCAGCATGCGCGCGTGGCCCACGTGACAATAGTCGTAGACGGTGATTCCGCATACGTACATCCGCACTTCGCCGGGCTGGCGCGGCACGAAAACTTGCTTGTCACGCGCGAGCGTGTTGTAGATGCGCAGTGATTCCATAGAGATGAACCGTGAGCCGAAGGAAACCGCCCTGGCGAAGCTCGCCCAGCATGCGAAGCGGACGGACCATCTGCTGCGGCGCCAGGCCGAGCGTCCTCGCTATCACATGGGGCGGTCAGGCTGCAAGCACAGCGGTGACGGCCACGAGAGGCTAAGAAAGACTGCCTGCGGCTCGCCGGAACGCGCAGACGTTTTGTTAGAATGGCTCGGAGTATAACATTCCGATTTACGCCTATGAAACCTCATCGCGGCCGCGCGCCGAGCGCTGCGACCCTCGTTGCGACCACCGTCATGGGCGTCGCGCTGACGCTGTTCGCGGCCCCCGCGGCGCATGCGCAGAAAGCCCCGGCCACCGCCGACGGCACCCCCGAAATCGACGCGTCGATCGCCGGCAAGCAGTGGAAGCAGGCGCTCGCGCAGCTCGACGCGCGCATCGCGTCGAACCCGCGCGACGTGCAGGCGCAGTTCAAGCGCGGCACCGTGCTGGCCCGCCTGAACCGCGACGACGATGCGATCCAGCAGTTCGTCGCGATCACGCAGGCGTACCCCGAACTGCCCGAGCCGTACAACAACCTCGCGGCGCTCTACGCGAAGCATGGCCGCTACGACGAAGCGCGCACCGCGCTCGTCACGGCGACGCAATCGAACCCGAGCTACTCGCTCGCGTACGAGAACCTCGGCGACCTGTACCTGCGCCTCGCGGCCGAATCGTACAAGCGTGCGCAATCGCTCGGCCGCACGAGCGGCGCGACCGCACAGCGCCTCGCCGACCTGCAGAAGATCGTGTCGCCGCCGAAGGTCGCGCCGAATGCCCGCGCGGTCGCGCCGTCCACGCGCGACTACTCCGACCGCGCAGCCGCGAACGTGAGCACCACCACGCTGCCGATGTCGCCGACGTTCCAGTTCAGCGGTCCGTCGGGCGCACTGGCGGCACCGTATGTCGCGCCGCCGTCGCAATAAGCGGCGCGGCCCCCTTTCCCTCCCAACCTGAGGATCGCAATGAAACGTCTGTTGCTGGCGCTTGGCGGCGCCGCCCTTCTCGCGACCGCGACCGCGCCCGCTTTCGCGCAAACGGCCACCGCGCACCCGGTCGTGCAGCTCAAGACCTCGCAGGGCGACATCCGTGTCGAGCTCTACCCGGAGAAGGCGCCGAAGTCGGTCGCCAACTTCCTCGATTACGTGAAGGCCGGCCAGTACAACGGCACGATCTTCCATCGCGTGATCAAGGGCTTCATGATCCAAGGCGGCGGCTACAAGACCAGCTTCGAAGAGAAGCCGACCCGCGCGCCGATTCCGCTGGAGAGCCGCAATGGTCTGAAGAACCTGACGGGCACGATCGCGATGGCACGCACGAGCGATCCGAACTCGGCCACCGCGCAGTTCTTCATCAACACGGTCGACAACAGCGGCCTCGACTACCCGAACCCGGACGGCAACGGCTATGCGGTGTTCGGCAAGGTCGTGTCGGGCCTCGACGTCGTGAAGAAGATCGAAGGCGTGGCGACGACCTCGCGCGGCCCGATGCAGGACGTGCCCGCGCAACCGGTCGTGATCGAATCGGCCAGCATCGTCTCGAAGTAAGAACCTGCCGGCACGTCCGGCGACTCACGCGGCCGCGTCGCACGACCGGCCGCGTGCCATTTAAACCGCCTCATCGAAGGAATTCATCATGGTTGAACTGCATACGAACCACGGCGTGATCAAGCTCGAGCTCGACGCCGCGAAGGCACCGAAGACGGTCGAGAACTTCCTGAACTACGTGAAGAAGGGCCACTACGACGGCACCGTGTTCCATCGCGTGATCAACGGCTTCATGATCCAGGGCGGCGGCTTCGAGCCGGGCCTGAAGCAGAAGCCGACCGACGCGCCGATCGACAACGAAGCGAACAACGGCCTGAAGAACGACAACTACACGGTCGCGATGGCGCGCACGAACGATCCGCACTCGGCGACCGCCCAGTTCTTCATCAACGTGAACGACAACGACTTCCTGAACCACTCGTCGCCGACGCCGCAGGGCTGGGGCTACGCGGTGTTCGGCAAGGTCGTCGAAGGCCAGGACGTGGTCGACAAGATCAAGGGCGTCAAGACGGGCAACGCCGGTTTCCACCAGGACGTGCCGACCGACGACGTCGTGATCGAGAAGGCCGTCGTGGTCTGACGCACGGTAACGGAGGCACTTCGATGTTGCAGGAGAGTCCGCCGCGAAGCGTCTCCGCGGGCGTGCCGGGCGAGCGCGAATACGCGCAAGCCGCACGCCCGTTCCTGTTGCTCTCCGATCTGCATCTGAGCGAGGCGATTCCAAAGACGGTCGCCGCGTTCGAGCATTTCGTGAAATACACCGCCGACAGCGCCGACTCGGTGTTCATCCTCGGCGATCTTTTCGAATACTGGATCGGCGACGACATCCTCGACGACGATCCGTTCGCGGCACGCATGGCCGCGCTGATGCACACACTCTCGGAACGCGGGATCGCGCTCTACGTGATGCACGGCAACCGCGATTTCCTGCTCGGCCGGCGCTTCATGAAGGCAGCCGGCGCGATGTTGCTGCCCGATCCTTCGCTGATCATGGCGTTCGGCCAGCGCATCGTGCTCGCGCACGGCGACGCGCAATGCACGGCCGACCGCGGCTACCAGGTGTTCCGCCGCTTCGCACGCAACCGCGTCGCGCAATGGCTGTTTCTCGCGTGGCCGTTGCGCTGGCGCCGCGCGCTCGCGCAACGCATGCGTTCGAACAGCGAAGCGGGCCGGATGCGCCCCGCTTCGGCGATCTACGATGTCACGCGTGAAGGCGTGGCCGCGCTGTTCCGGAAAAGCCGCGCAACCGTGATCATTCACGGCCACACGCACCGCCCCGCGAGCCACGCCGAACCGGGCGGCATCCGCTGGGTGCTGCCCGACTGGGATCTCGACCACGGAGCGCCGCGCGGCGGCTACCTGCGCATCGACGCGGAAGGCATCCACGCGATGCCGCTCGACTGACGCCGCCGCCGCCGTCTCACCGACTGGCAGCCGTCGGCGTGCATCGCATTACGACTGACGCTCGACCGCGTTTCCTTCCAGCACCGCCGACAGCCTGCGCAGGTCGAGGCGCGCCGCATCGGCGCCCTGCAGCGCTTCCAGATGCGTGCCGAGCCGCTCGAGCGCCGCGACGATCTCGTCGACGCGGCGGCTTTCCTTCGCCGCGTGATCGATCAGCCCGTGAATCGCGAGCGACATCGGATCGTCGGCGTTCGGCGTGATCCCGTATGCGCAGAACGCCGCGCGTTCCGGCTGCGGCTTCGGCTTCGCCGGCATCACGATGCGCGCCGGATTGCCGACCGCCGTGCCGCCCACCGGCACCGGCTTCACGACGACCGCGTTCGAACCGATCTTCGCTCCCGCGCCGACCGTGAAACCGCCCAGCACCTTCGCGCCTGCGCCGACGATCACGCCGGCCTCGAGCGTCGGGTGGCGCTTCGCGCCGCGCGTGAGCGACGTGCCACCCAGCGTCACGCCCTGATAGATCGTGCAGTCGTCGCCGATGATCGCCGTCTCGCCGATCACGACACCCATGCCGTGATCGATGAACACGCGCCGGCCGATCGTCGCACCGGGGTGGATCTCGATACCCGTCAGAAACCGCCCGGCCTGCGACGCGAAACGTGCAAGCCAGTAGCGCCTTGCGCGCCAGCAGGCATGCGCGAAACGGTGCAGCACGAGCGCATGCAGCCCCGGATAACAGGTCAGCACTTCCCAGGCACTGCGAGCGGCGGGATCCCGCTCGCGAATCGTTGCAACGTCTTCGCGCAGTCTCGTGAACATGATCTGATCGGGGAAAAGGCCGGCGCGCACCGCCGGCAATGACCGGCCGTTATCGCGCCGGGTAATTTGCTTATGACGTCCGGCGATTGTAGGGCCAGTCGCGCACGGCCGCACGAGGTCGCGCGTTCACCCCGCCACCGGCGCGGGTATTCGGGCGGGAGGCTCGCTGTCGCGGTGTTCGCGGGAGGTTCGGCCGACCGGAAACGCTCGGGGGCCCGGCGCTCCCGAAGGCCGACAAAACGCCTGCCCGGCCGTGACGCCACACCTGAACGCCAGGTTGCCGGTGTGCGCCGGCCGCTTACGCGTCGCCGTCGGGCTTGCCCGATTTCAGCAGGATGTGCTTCGCGACGCCGCGCAGGATGTTGACCTCCTCGCGCTCGAGGCCCGTGCGTGCGAACAGGCGCCGCAGCCGCGGCATCAGTTTCTTCGGATTGCGCGGGTCGAGGAAATCGAGCGCGATCAGCGCGTTCTCGAGGTGCACGTACATCCGCTCGATCTCGTCGCTCTGCGCGAGCGTGCCGGCCTCGGCCGGCGGTTGCGGCGAAGGCTCGCTCGCCTGCTCGAGAAACGCGACGCGCAGCTCGTACGCGAGCACCTGCACGGCCTGTGCGAGGTTCAGCGAGCTGTATGCAGGGTTCGCCGGGATGTGTGCAAGCGCGCTGCACTGCTCGACATGCTCGTTCGCGAGGCCCGTGCGCTCGTTGCCGAACACGAGCGCGATGTCGCCCGCGCCGACCTGCGCGCACGCCTGCGCGGCGGCCGCACGCGGCGCAAGGCGCGGCGGCCCGTATTCGCGTGTGCGCGCGGTCAGCGCGATCGACCAGTGGACGCCGGACAGCGCGTCGCCAAGCGTCGGCACGACATGCGCGGACGCGAGGACGTCGTCCGCGCCGCTGGCCATCGCGATCGCCTCGGGGTCGCTCTGCACGTGCGGCACGCGCGGCGCGACCAGCACGAGACGCGAGAAGCCCATCGTCTTCAGCGCGCGGGCGGCCGCCCCGACATTGCCGGGATGGCTCGGCTCGACGAGCACGAAACGGGTGGACGTGAAGCCGCCGGACGGCGGCCGGGACGTGTCCGCGCCCGACTCGGACGGCGCGGCGGTGTTCTGCGGGGTTTCCACTACGATACGACTCGGTTCATCAGAATGGCCGTATGGTAGCGCTATCGCTCCGGCAAACCCACTCGTCCGGACGGCCAGCGGGGGTTTCCCCGCATTCCGGTCGCCTGAAACCGCCAAAAATCGGGTAAAATCATGCCTTTACGCGTCGCGCTCCGTGCGACGCGGGTCGTACCCCGCTCTTTGTCAATTCGCGTCTCACCTCGCCCGGCACGCTTGCGCCGTCCCGGGCGGTTGTTCCACTTCGTGGCGGCCCGTGCCGCCGGCTACAGGATCCAGGCTCATGCATCCCATGCTCAACATTGCTGTCAAGGCTGCGCGCCGCGCCGGACAGATCATCAATCGCGCGTCCCTCGATCTCGACCTGATCGAGATCCGCAGGAAGCAGCAGAACGACTTCGTCACCGAAGTGGACAAGGCCGCCGAAGAGGCGATCATCGAGACGCTGAAGACCGCCTACCCCGACCACGCGATCCTCGCGGAAGAATCGGGCGAATCGGAGAACGAATCCGAATTCAAGTGGATCATCGATCCGCTCGACGGTACGACCAACTTCATCCACGGCTTCCCGTACTACTGCGTATCGATCGCGCTCGAGCACAAGGGCGTCGTCACGCAGGCCGTCGTCTACGATCCGAACAAGAACGACCTGTTCACGGCCACGCGTGGCCGCGGCGCGTACCTGAACGATCGCCGCATCCGCGTCGGCCGCCGCGACCGCCTGTCCGACGCACTGGTCGGCACGGGTTTCCCGTTCCGCGAGAAGGACGGCCTCGACGCGTATGCGCGCCTCTTCACCGAAATGACGCAGGCGTGCACGGGCCTGCGCCGCCCGGGCGCGGCGGCACTCGACCTCGCGAACGTCGCGGCCGGCCGCCTCGACGCGTTCTTCGAACAGGGCATCAACGTGTGGGACATGGCGGCGGGCAGCCTGCTGATCACCGAGGCCGGCGGCCTCGTCGGCAACTACACGGGCGACGCCGATTTCCTGCATCGCCATGAGATCGTCGCCGCGAACCCGAAGATCTACGCGCAGATGATCCCGATCCTGAACCGCTACACCCGCGTGCATCCGGCGGCCGAATAAGCCCCGGCCGCGCCCGCCGGTGCGGTGCGCTTCGACGGCCCGGGCCCGCTTCACGCGGCACGGGCCGTCGGTAAAGCGATGCCGAGTGCGTCGCTACCGCCTTCTCGCTCTGGCGGCCGCATTTTTGCGTGGCATTTATATCGATGTGCTATGTTGGCCGGCATGAACGACAAGGGCGCTACGCCCGCCTGGCGTGGCTTTCGACAAACCACTCGCCAGCACCGTGATGATGGAGCGACTTTCGCCTTCCGATGGTTCGGGGACGGAAAAATCTTCCCCGCGCTTCACGCTCCCGTCCTGAAGTTGCCCGAGTTGTCCGGCCTGGTCAGTATGCAGCCCGTCGTACCGCGTTTTCCAGCGATGAATGATTTGCATCCGGGATGTCCGCGTGGCGAACAACGCCCCCACCCGCATGCCTGCCCCGCCTGTTTCAACACCGCCACGACGTCGTGGCGACAGCATCCGAGTACCCATGTTACGGCTAAGCGAAATTAAACTCCCCCTCGACCATCCCGAAAGCGCTCTCGAAGCCGCGATTCGCGCGCGCCTCGAGGAGCTTGGCGTGGCGGCAGACGGGCTCGTCCGATATACCGTGTTCCGCCGTGCGCACGATGCACGCAAGCGCTCCGACATCAAGCTGACGTATATCGTCGACGTCGAAGTCAAGGACGAAGCGGCCGCGCTCGAGCGACTCGCCGGCAAGCCGCATTGCGGCGTCACGCCCGACATGGCGTACCGCTTTGTCGCGAAGGCCCCCGAGCACACCGCTTTCCTGCGCCCGGTCGTCATCGGCATGGGGCCGTGCGGCCTGTTTGCAGGACTGATCCTCGCGCAGATGGGATTCCGCCCCATCATCCTCGAGCGTGGCAAGGCCGTGCGCGAGCGCACCAAGGACACCTTCGGCCTGTGGCGCAAGAGCGTACTCAATCCCGAATCCAACGTGCAGTTCGGCGAAGGCGGGGCCGGCACGTTTTCCGACGGCAAGCTGTACAGCCAGATCAAGGATCCCAACCACTATGGCCGCAAGGTGCTCGACGAATTCGTCAAGGCGGGCGCACCGGAAGACATCCTGTATCTGAGCCGGCCGCACATCGGCACGTTCCGCCTCGTCAGCATGGTAGAAAAAATGCGCGCTTCCATCCACGAACTGGGTGGTGAAGTGCGCTTCGAAACCCGGGTCGACGACATCGAAATCGATCAAGGCAAGGTGCGCTCGCTCAAGCTCTCGAACGGGGAAACACTCCGGTGCGACCACGTGGTGCTGGCCGTGGGCCACAGCGCGCGCGACACCTTCCAGATGCTGCACGATCGCGGTGTGTATATCGAAGCCAAGCCGTTTTCGCTGGGTTTTCGCATCGAGCATCCGCAGGGGCTGATCGATCGCAGCCGCTTCGGCAAGTTTGCGGGCCACAAGCAGCTCGGCGCGGCCGACTACAAGGTGGTCCACCACTGCAGCAACGGGCGGGCGGTCTACAGCTTCTGCATGTGCCCTGGCGGCACGGTGGTTGCGGCGACCTCCGAGCCGGGCCGTGTGGTCACCAATGGCATGAGCCAGTATTCCCGGGCCGAGCGCAACGCGAATGCGGGCATCGTCGTCGGCATCACGCCGGAGGACTATCCCGGCGGTCCGCTGGCGGGCATCGCGTTCCAGCGCAAATGGGAAGAGCGCGCATTCGAACTCGGCGGCGGCGATTACCACGCGCCGGGCCAACTGGTCGGGGATTTCATCGCAGGCAGGCCGTCGACGTCGCTTGGCTCCGTGGAGCCGTCGTACAAGCCCGGCGTGCGCCCGACCGATCTCAGCACCGCGCTCCCGGACTATGTGATCGAAGCGATCCGCGAAGCATTGCCCCAGATCGACAAGAAGATCGCGGGCTTCGCGATGCACGACGCCGTGCTCACCGGCGTGGAGACGCGCACTTCGTCGCCGATCCGGATTCGACGCAAAGACGATTACCAAAGCATGAACGTCGAAGGCCTGTATCCGGCCGGAGAAGGCGCGGGGTATGCGGGCGGCATCTATTCGGCGGCCATCGACGGCATCGAAGTCGCGCAAGCGGTGGCACTCAGCCTGACGTCGACGCTCGCGTCCTGAGGTGCCGGACAGGATCGGCGCGCGAAGCGCCGTGAGCCGGGTGACGCCGACTTTCGCGGGCCCGCCCGAGTGCGGGGTCGATTCGTCGGACAGCGCCGGCAGCAGCCGGTCGTGGTCGCCGGCACCTGGCCGAACGGCGAACTTCGCACTTGCACGTCGGGGCCGCTGGTAAACTCGGGCGACCAAAGCAACAAACCTGATGCCTGACCTATGACCACGTTGTCGCCCGAAGCCTTTGCAGGCCACACCCCGATGATGCAGCAGTACCTGCGCATCAAGGCCGACCATCCCGACACGCTCGTGTTCTACCGGATGGGCGACTTCTACGAGCTGTTTTTCGAAGATGCCGAAAAGGCCGCGCGCCTGCTCGACCTGACCCTCACGCAGCGCGGCGCATCGGCCGGCACGCCGATCAAGATGGCCGGCGTGCCGCATCACGCGGTCGAGCAGTATCTTGCGAAGCTCGTGAAGATGGGCGAATCAGTCGCGATCTGCGAGCAGATCGGCGATCCGGCCACGTCGAAAGGCCCCGTCGAGCGCAAGGTCGTGCGCGTCGTCACGCCCGGCACGCTGACCGATGCCGCGCTGCTGTCCGACAAGAACGACGTCTACCTGCTCGCGATGTGCACGGGCCACAACAAGCGCGGCGTCGCGGTCAACATCGGCCTCGCGTGGCTGAACCTCGCAAGCGGTGCGCTGCGGCTCGCCGAAATCGAACCCGAGCAGCTCGGCGCCGCGCTCGAGCGCATCCGGCCGGCAGAAATCCTGACGGCGGACGGCGCAACCGACGCCGTGCCGGCAGGCACGGGCGCAACCAAGCGCGTGCCGGCGTGGCACTTCGACATCGCGTCGGGCACGCAGCGCCTGTGCGACCAACTCGATGTCGCGAGCCTCGACGGTTTCGGTGCGCACTCACTGACGAGCGCCTGCGGCGCCGCGGGCGCACTGCTGCTCTATGCAGCGGCCACGCAAGGCCAGCAGCTGCGGCACGTGCGCAGCCTGAAGGTCGAGAACGAAACCGAATACATCGGGCTCGATCCGGCCACGCGCCGCAACCTCGAACTGACCGAGACGCTGCGCGGCACCGAGTCGCCGACGCTGTATTCGCTGCTCGACACCTGCTGCACGACGATGGGCAGCCGCCTGCTGCGTCACTGGCTGCATCACCCGCCGCGCGCGTCGGTCGCCGCGCAGTCGCGCCAGCAGGCGATCGGCGCGCTGCTCGAGGCACCGGCAAACGCCAGCCTCGATGCGCTGCGCAGCGCGCTGCGCCAGATCGCCGACGTCGAACGGATCACCGGGCGTCTCGCGCTGCTGTCCGCACGCCCGCGCGACCTGTCGAGCCTGCGCGATACGTTCGCCGCGCTGCCGGCGCTGCGCGAGCGCATCAGCACGATCGTCGCGAATGCGGACGCGCTCACCCGTGTCGACGCGGCGCTCGCGCCGCCCGCCGAATGCCTCGACCTGCTGACGAGCGCGATTGCGCCCGAGCCGGCCGCCATGGTGCGCGACGGCGGCGTGATCGCGCGCGGCTACGACGCCGAGCTCGACGAGCTGCGCGACATCTCGGAGAACTGCGGGCAGTTCCTGATCGATCTCGAAGCGCGCGAACGCACGCGCACCGGCATCGCGAACCTGCGCGTCGAATATAACAAGGTGCACGGCTTCTACATCGAGGTCACGCGCGGCCAGACCGACAAGGTGCCCGACGACTACCGCCGCCGCCAGACGCTGAAGAACGCCGAGCGCTACATCACGCCCGAACTGAAGACCTTCGAGGACAAGGCACTGTCCGCGCAGGAACGCGCGCTGGCGCGCGAGCGCGCGCTGTACGACGCGGTGCTGCAGGCGCTGCTGCCGTTCATCCCCGAATGCCAGCGCGTCGCGTCGGCACTCGCCGAGCTCGACCTGCTCGCCGCATTCGCAGAACGCGCACGCGCGCTCGACTGGGTCGCGCCGACCTTCACCGACGAGATCGGCATCGAAATCGAACAAGGCCGCCACCCGGTCGTCGAAGCACAGGTCGAGCAGTTCATCGCGAACGACTGCCGGTTCGGCACCGAACGCAAGCTGCTGCTGATCACCGGTCCGAACATGGGCGGTAAGTCGACGTTCATGCGGCAGACCGCACTGATCGCGCTGATGGCTTACGTCGGCAGCTACGTGCCGGCGAAGTCCGCATGCTTCGGTCCGATCGACCGGATCTTCACGCGCATCGGCGCGGCCGACGATCTCGCGGGCGGCCGTTCGACGTTCATGGTCGAGATGACCGAGGCCGCGGCGATCCTCAACGACGCGACCCCGCAAAGCCTCGTGCTGATGGACGAGATCGGCCGCGGCACGTCGACGTTCGACGGCCTCGCACTCGCGTGGGCCATCGCGCGCCACCTGCTTGCGCACAACGCCTGCTACACGCTGTTCGCGACGCACTACTTCGAGCTGACGCAACTGCCGGCCGAATTCCCGCAAGCAGCCAACGTGCATCTGTCGGCCGTCGAGCACGGCCATGGCATCGTGTTCCTGCACGCGGTCAACGAAGGCCCGGCGAACCAGAGTTACGGCCTGCAGGTCGCGCAGCTCGCGGGCGTCCCGGCGCCCGTGATCCGCGCCGCGCGCAAGCACCTCGCCTATCTCGAACAGCAGTCGGCGGTACAACACACGCCACAACTCGACCTGTTCAGCGCGCAGCCGGTGGTCGCCGACGATTTCGAATGCGCGGACGCGCCGGCGCTGCCCGACACGCCGCATCCGGCGCTCGAGAAGCTGCGCGACATCGACCCTGACGATCTCAAGCCGCGCGAGGCGCTCGACCTGCTGTACGAACTGCGCACGCTGGTCCGGTCGCACGATGCCGACGGGCACGCGTAAGCGCATCCCGCGGCGCCTGCCGGCCCGCGCCGCCGCCACGCTCGCCGCGGCGGTGCTGGCGCTCGCGCAGGCCGGCGCGCTGGCAGCGCCGCCGAAGCGTGCCACCGCGCCCTACTCGTTCGCGGTCGTGTCGGGCGTCATCAACGTACCGGCGGACGAACCGGCGACCCAGCGGCTGCTCGATTCGATCGCGCGCGAGCGCAACCTCGCTTTCGTCGTCTATGCGGGCGATCTCAAGGGCTCGAAGGAAGCGTGCCGCGATGCGCTGTATTCGCAGCGCGGCGCGATCCTGGACGCCGCACGCGTACCGCTCGTATTCATCCCCGGCCACGACGACTGGGTAACGTGCAACACCGTGGCCGGCGGCAGCTACGATCCGGTCGAACGGCTCGACTTCCTGCGGCAGACGCTGCTCGCCGATTCGGCGCTGCCCGACCCGGGCGCGCTGCAAATCACGCGGGAAAGCGAGATCGCCCGGTTCCGGCCGTATCGCGAAAACGCACGCTGGATGCGCGACGACATTGTCTATGTCGCACTCAACGCACCGGCGCCGAACAACCACTTCCTGACGGCCGGCGGCCGCAACGGCGAATTCGAGGACCGCGTCATCGCGAACGGATTCTGGATCGATCACGCAGCCGAATACGCGAAGCGGCGCGAAGCGCGTGCGATGGTGGTGATTTTCGAAGGCGATCCGCAATTCGAACGCTATGAACGCTCGGAGCGGTTCGCGTGGCTGCGTTTCAACCGGCCGCGCGTGCGCGACGGCTTCCGCGAGTTGAAACGAACGCTGGTGAAGGCGGCGGCGACGTTCCGCGGCCCGATACTGGTGATGCACGCGAGCGGCGAACCGCTCGCGAACGGCTTTCTGATCGATCGACCGCTGCGGACCGACGACGGCGACCCGGTGGGAAACGTGACGCGCGTCGCGATCGGACCGCGCCATCCGGCGAATCAGTGGGTAAAGGTGAGCGTGTCGCCGGCACGGCAGACGATCTTCAACGTGAGCCTGCAGGAGGTACCGAAGAACCTGCCTGTGCCGCCCGCGCTGCCGCCCGTGCCGCACGACGAGGTTCCGCTGCCGCAGATGCCGGAAATCCCCGCGTTGCCGGTGCTGCCCGACTCGTCGGCGGTCGCGCCGCCGCTGCAGGGTGACGGCGCCGCACCCGGCGGCGCGTCGCGGCCGGCACCGCCCCCTGCATCGGGGCCGGCGCCCGGCCTGCCTGCGAGCTCAGTGCAGGGTGCGCCCTGACGGCGATTCGCCGTCTTCGTCTTCGTCCTCGTCGACGATCTCGAGCCCTTCCGCGCCATGCGCGTGCTCATGCTCGATTTCGTCTTCGGTTGCTTCGCGGACGTCCTTCACCGTGAGTGCGAAACGCAGCGCCATGCCTGCCAGCGGGTGATTGCCGTCGAGCACGACCTTGTCTTCGGCGACGTCGGTGACCGTATAGATCAGCGAATCGACGTCCTCGTCGCCGTCTTCCGGCGTGCCTTCGAACTGCATGCCCACTTCGAGCGGCTCGGGGAAACGATCGCGCGGCTCGATCTTCACGAGTTCGGGATCGTAGTCGCCGAACGCGTCCTGCGGCTCGAGCTGAATCTGCGCCTGGTAACCCGGCTCGTGCCCGTCGAGCTGTTCCTCGATCTTGGGGAACGTGCCATCATAGCCGCCGTGCAGATAGACCATCGGCTCGTCGCTTTCCTCGATCAGATTGCCCTGTGCATCCGACAGCTTGTAAGTGACCGACACGACGGTGTTTTTTGCGATTTTCATCCAATTCTCCCAAATACAAGTCTCATTATACGATGCGCAACCGGTCTCAAGCCGAACCGCGGGATGCCGCTGCCGCCCCGCTCGGCGCGCCGCCTTCCGATCTTCCCACACCGCTGCTCGGCGGTCTTACGCCGGCGCAATTCATGCGCGGCTACTGGCAAAAGAAGCCGCTCCTGATCCGCCAGGCAATCCCCGGCATTGCGTCGCCGGTCACGCGCGATGCGCTGTTCGAGCTCGCATCCGACTATGACGCGGAATCGCGACTGATCACCCATTTTCGTAACAAGTGGCAACTGGCGCACGGCCCGTTCGAGCCCGGCTCGCTGCCGGCCGTCACGCGCAAGTCCTGGACCCTGCTCGTGCAGGGGCTCGACCTGCATGTCGACGCGGCACGCGCGTTGCTCGACCGCTTCCGCTTCATCCCGGACGCGCGGCTGGACGACCTGATGATCTCGTATGCGACCGACGGCGGCGGCGTCGGCCCGCACTTCGATTCGTATGACGTATTCCTGCTGCAGATCGAAGGCCGGCGCCGCTGGCGCGTCGGTGCGCAGAAAGACCTGTCGCTGCAGCCGGACGTACCGCTGAAGATCCTCGAAAACTTCGAGCCGAGCGACGAATGGGTGCTGGAGCCCGGCGACATGCTGTACCTGCCGCCGCACATCGCGCACGACGGCGTCGCAGAAGGCGAATGCATGACCTGCTCGATCGGCTTCCGGGCCCCGTCCGCGGGCGAACTGGGCGCCCAGTTCCTGTACTATCTCGCTGAACGCGGCGGCCTGCGCGACGGGAACGGCGACGACCTCTACCGCGATCCGAAGCAGCCGGCCGTCGACGTGCCCGCGCAACTGCCTCCGGCGATGGTCGAACGCGTCGCCGAGATCGTCGACGCAATCCGCTGGCGCAAGCGCGACGTCGCCGAATTCCTCGGCTGCTACCTGAGCGAGCCCAAACCGAACGTCGTATTCGACCCGCCCGCACGCCCGCTGACCGAGGCCGCGTTCGTCGCGCAAGCGTCACGCCGCGGCGTGTGTCTCGACAGAAGGGCCGCATTGATGTATAACGCGCGATCGTACTTCATTAATGGCGAGGAAGGACCGCTCGAGCAAGCCGGCGAATGGCTGCCCGAACTGGCCAATCAACGCCAGATGGAGGCGAAACGGTTTGTAACACTATCTCGGGTTCCCTCGATGACAGCCTTGTTGCACGAGTGGTATCGTGCGGGCTGGATACGGGTCGGAAGCCGGAATTAGTGTGAGTCGCCCCGTATGCCCGTACAGATCAAATTCTGTATGGGAAAGACAACGTATTGACCCCGCATTTGTCGACGGTCGATAGGAAAGTGCATATAATTTCCGCCCAAGCCGTAGGGAAGATTCACGCTCTAGAAGTGCGTCTCCACCAGCGGCCCAGGTCGGTGTTGGAGCACATTACCGGTATTGTTTCGCGCTGTTGCTTACCTTTAACCATAAAAGGACGTGATCATGAAGAAATCCCTCCTCGTAGCTTCCCTGTTGGCTGCTGTTGCACTGGCTGCTTGCAACAAGAGCGCTGATCAAGCTGCTTCGTCGGCTGCAAGCGACGCAGCTGCTGCTGCTTCGACGGCTGCTTCGGCAGTTGCTGGTGCTGCGAGCGACGCTTCGGCTGCTGCTTCGTCGGCAACGGCTGCTGCGAGCGACGCTGCTGCTGCAGTGGCGTCGGCTGCTTCGGCAGCGACGGCTGCTCCGGCTTCGGGCGCAAGCCAGTAAGCCTCAGCGTCAGCTGAAAAAAAACCGGCCCGAGGGCCGGTTTTTTTACGTCTGCGGGTTCCGGATCGATCGCCCGTCAGCCGCACCGGGCCGCCGCAGCGGCGTAAGCACTCGATCAGCACCGTAGCGTAGGTCGACGACGACGGGGAGTCGCGATGCTATCGGATGGGCACGACGTGAGCAGTAGACGGC
>NZ_JBNCAB010000110.1:0-18821 GCF_049805555.1 Burkholderia sp. DN3021
CCCATTCGCCGCGTGCGACGCCGAGGCCGGCGCGCGCGTCGCCGAGCGTGCCGGACACCCAGACGTCGTCGCCGTCGCGCGCGGCATCGCGCCGCAGCGCCGCGTCGGGCGCGACTTCGCCGAATACGGTCACGCACAGGTTCAGCGGCCCGCTTGTCGTGTCGCCGCCGACCAGCTCGCAGCCGAATCGCTCGGCGAGCGCGAACAGCCCGTTGCTGAACGCCTCGAGCCACGCCGCGTCGGCGCGCGGCAGCGCGCACGCGAGCGTGAACGCGCGCGGCTCGGCGCCCATCGCCGCGAGGTCGGACAGGTTGACCGCGAGCGTCTTGTGGCCGAGTGCGTCGGGCGCGACGTCGGGGAAGAAGTGGCGGCCCTCGACCAGCATGTCCGTCGAAATGGCCAGCAATTTCCCGGATCGAGGTGCGATCAGCGCGCAATCGTCGCCGATGCCGAGCGTCGACGCGCGTGCGCCCTGTGCCGCGCGGCGCGCGAAGAAGCGATCGATCAGCGAAAACTCGGAGAGGGCGGCTGGCACGGCGGGCGGATCCGATACGGTTCAGGGAACGGCATTGTACGAGGCGAACGGCGGCGTTCCTGCACCGTTCGGTTCATTTTTGTCGCGGCTGTCGCACCCGAATCGCCGGTCTGGCGGCCTTCGATTGGCGCTACAATGCCGTCGAACAGTTATTCTAATCCGCCCGTCACGAGACACATGTCCACCCAAGCCTCCTCCAAAGCCAAGCTCCGCGAAGCCGCCCTCGACTATCACGAATTCCCGACCCCCGGGAAGATCGCGATCGCTCCGACCAAGCAGATGATCAACCAGCGCGACCTCGCGCTCGCGTATTCGCCGGGCGTGGCGTACGCGTGCGAGGAGATCGTCGAGAATCCGCTCAACGCGGCGCGTTTCACCGCCCGCAGCAACCTGGTCGGCGTCGTCACGAACGGTACGGCGGTGCTCGGTCTCGGCAACATCGGCCCGCTCGCGTCGAAGCCGGTGATGGAAGGCAAGGCCGTGCTGTTCAAGAAGTTCGCCGGCATCGACGTGTTCGACATCGAGCTGAACGAGTCGGACCCGCACAAGCTCGTCGACGTGATCGCCGCGCTGGAGCCGACCTTCGGCGGGATCAACCTGGAAGACATCAAGGCGCCGGACTGCTTCATCGTCGAGCGCGAAGCGCGCAAGCGGATGAAGATCCCGGTGTTCCACGACGATCAGCACGGCACCGCGATCGTCGTGGCCGCGGCCGTCACGAACGGCCTGAAGGTCGTCGGCAAGGACATCAAGAAGGTGAAGCTCGTCGCGTCCGGCGCGGGCGCGGCCGCGCTTGCGTGCCTCGACCTGCTGGTCGACATCGGCCTGCCGATCGAGAACATCCTGGTGACCGACCTGGCCGGCGTGGTCTACAAGGGCCGCACCGAACTGATGGACCCGGACAAGGAGCGCTTCGCACGGGAAACCGAAGCGCGGACGCTGGCCGAAGTGATCGAAGGCGCGGACATCTTCCTCGGCCTGTCGGCCGCGGGCGTGCTGAAGCAGGAGATGGTGAAGGGCATGGCCGAGCGCCCGCTGATCCTCGCGCTCGCGAACCCGACGCCGGAAATCCTGCCGGAACTCGCGCTCGAAGTGCGCCCGGACGCGGTGCTGGCCACGGGCCGCACCGACTACCCGAACCAGGTCAACAACGTGCTGTGCTTCCCGTTCATCTTCCGCGGCGCGCTCGACGTCGGCGCGACGACGATCACGCGTGAAATGGAGATCGCGGCCGTCAATGCGATCGCCGAGCTCGCGCAGCAGGAACAGAGCGACATCGTCGCGACCGCGTACGGCATCCAGGACCTGTCGTTCGGCCCCGAATACCTGATTCCGAAGCCGTTCGATCCGCGCCTGATCGTGAAGATCGCGCCGGCCGTCGCGCAGGCCGCGATGGACGGCGGCGTCGCGACGCGTCCGATCGAGGACATGGAGGCGTACCGCGTCCATCTCCAGCAGTTCGTGTATCACAGCGGCACGACGATGAAGCCGATCTTCCAGATCGCGCGCAGCGCGCCGGCGGAGAAGAAGCGCGTCGTGTTCGCGGAAGGCGAAGAAGAGCGCGTGTTGCGCGCCGTTCAGATCATCGTCGACGAAAAGCTCGCGACGCCGATCCTGATCGGCCGGCCATCGGTGATCGAGCACCGTATCCAGCGCTACGGCCTGCGCCTGAATCCGGGTGTCGACTTCACGGTTGTCAACACCGAGCACGACGAGCGCTACCGCGACTTCTGGCAGTCGTACCACAAGCTGATGGCGCGCAAGGGCATCAGCGAGCAGCTCGCGCGCGTCGAGATGCGCCGCCGCACGACGCTGATCGGCGCGATGCTGGTGAAGCGGGGCGAAGCGGACGGGATGATCTGCGGCACGATCAGCACGACGCACCGCCACCTGCACTTCATCGACCAGGTGATCGGCAAGCGCGCCGGCTGCAGCGTCTATGCGGCAATGAACGGCCTCGTGCTGCCGGGCCGCCAGATCTTCCTCGTCGATACGCACGTCAACGTCGATCCGACCCCGGCGCAGCTTGCCGAGATCACGATCATGGCGGCTGAAGAAGTGCGCCGCTTCGGTATCGAGCCGAAGGTCGCGCTGCTGTCGCACTCGAATTTCGGCACGAGCAACGCGCCTTCGGCGCAGAAGATGCGCGATACGCTCGCGATCCTGCACGAAACCGCGCCTGACCTGAAGGTCGACGGCGAGATGCACGGCGACGTCGCGCTCGACGCGGCGCTGCGCAAGGAAATCCTGCCGGAATCGACGCTGGAAGGCGACGCGAACCTGCTGATCCTGCCGAACATCGACGCCGCGAACATCGCGTACAACCTGCTGAAGACGGCCGCCGGCAACAACATCGCGATCGGGCCGATCCTGCTGGGTGCTGCCCAGCCGGTGCACGTGCTGACCGAATCGGCGACCGTTCGCCGCATCGTCAACATGGCGGCGCTGCTGGTCGCCGACGTGAACGCCGCGCGCTGAGCGAAAACGAACGCGCCAGGCCGGTCGAACCGGCGTGGCGCGTCGGGCGAAATTGTAAACAAAAGCAAAAAGAGGCGTGCCCGCAATGGGCACGCCGTCGGGCAGGGCGCAAACGCGCTTCCCTCAAAGCAACAGCAGCATCTCTCCACTCCGGGTAGCGAGCGTGGCAAGGAGGCAGGGTCTTGCCATACGAGAGATGCCGCCCGTATTTTATCTTATGTAAGATAAATACAGTGTGATTTCGGTAAGAAATACGTCAATCCGCGCGTCGTCGGGCTTTCGATTCCCAAACGGACATTGATTCGCGCGGCCAATAACGCTACGCTAACGCCTTTGTTGGTCGTCAACTACTTGATTTAACAGCGGGAACCCTGGTTCATGGCACGCAAGTGGCTCCGCAACGGCGCGCTCGCGTCCGTCTTCGCGATGTTCGCGATGGGTATCGTCGGCACGCCGACGGGCAGTCTGGTTTCCGCCGCTTACGCACGGGAGGCCGTTTCGGCCGACGTGGCCGCCAGCGGGCTCGATACGATCCCGACCGCCCGTCTTCCGCGCGAGGCCGTGACCACGCTGGGCCTGATCGGCGCCGGCGGCCCCTATCCGTACGAGAAAGACGGCGTCGTGTTCGGCAACCGCGAGCGGATTTTGCCGAAGGCGAAGCGCGGCTACTACCATGAATACACGGTGCCGACGCCGCGTGCCCGCAATCGCGGCGCGCGCCGGATCGTCTGTGGCGGGCCATTGCGCCGGATCGACAACTGTTATTACACGGGCGACCACTACAACAGTTTTAAACGTATTGTTGAATGACTTCGGGACGAATGGCATGAGCGACTCCATCTACGCGCACGATTCGGCGGCGGCGGAACTGTTCGCGGCCGGCGACGGCAATCTGTTTCAGCGCGTGATTCAATTGAACGCGGCGGCACAGGCCGTCGGCGCGCCGGAGCAACAGGAAGCCGAGCCCGGGCTTTCATCGAACGAGGAGCCTATGAGCCTTTTCACGACCGTGCGACCCAATCTCGTGCAGTCGATCCGCGCGTTCCGCGTGCAGGATCTCGCCGACGAAGCCGGTCGGCTCGGCCAGCACTTCCTGTACGCGTATTGCGGCGCCGCGCAGTCGAAGCAGGAAGTAATGGAAACGATCGCGACGTCGTTCCTGTTCCCGAAGCATTTCGGGAAGAACTACGATGCGCTGTACGACTGCCTGACCGACCTCGTCGCGAAGGCCGGCGCGCAGCCCGGTTTCGTGATCGTCCTCGAAGGGCTGCCGATCGCGCAGAAGTTCGACAAGGAAGGGCGCGAGACGCTGCTCGACGTGTTCCGCGAGGCGGCCGAGTTCTGGGCCGAGCGCAAGGTCGCGTTCCGCGTGTTCTACTCGTTCGCATAAGCGCGAATCGGCCCGCGGCTCTGCGCGGCCGGCCCGGCGAGAAGCCCGCTTCGAGCGGGCTTTTTTACGTGTGCGCGGCGCATACAGGCCGGCGCGGCATGAACGCGGCAATCCGTGCCGCGTCATTCTTCAGGCGACCGTTGCCAAGCAAGGCGATCTTCTCCGGCATGGCGCAGGTCTTGGACGCGGCGCCGGTGACGCGCCCCGTGACGGGCAAGATCGACCTCTACGGCCTGGACGGAGGCTGGGCAACCGGAAGCCCGCAAGACGTGCTGAGCCCGGTTCTCGATGCGTTGTCCGATTCGATGCCGCACGGATCGTCGAGCGACAAGCCGCGATAAGCCGTAGCGTGGAAACGCGCCGCATTTCTGCCGTGACGCCGGCCGCATATCGCGCCGCGGCAGGGTGACGTGTGGGCCGGGACCTGTCGTGCCGCCTCGCGGCGGCACGCCCGTCTCGTCACCATCCGCCCCAGCGCGCGGCCAATGCCGCGAGCACGGCCGCGCCGGCCGTCTCGGTGCGCAGCACGCGGGGCCCAAGCGACAGCGCGGTGAAGCCGCGCGCGCGGGCCGCGTTTTCCTCGTCGGGCGACAGTCCGCCTTCGGGGCCGATCAGCAGCGTGACGGGCGCTCCGGGCGGCATGTCGGGCAGCGACGCAAACGGGATGCTCGCGCGCGGCGACAGCAGCAGCCGCAGTTCGCCGTCGGCCGGCGCGGCCGGCAACGTATCGAGCCACGCGTTGAAGCCGAGTACCGGCGCGACCCCGGGCAAGCGGTTGCGCCCGCACTGTTCGCACGACGCGCGCACGACGCCGCGCCAGTGCGCGACGCGCTTGTCCGCGCGTTCGCCGGCGAGCTTCACGACGCCGCGCGCGGTCGACAGCGGCACGATCGCCGCGACGCCGAGCTCGACGGCCTTCTCGATCACCCAGTCCATCTTGTCGCCGCCGGCGATCCCTTGCGCGAGCGTCACGCGATAGGGCGGCTCGGCCTCGGCCGGTTCGAACGCATCGATCTGCGCGAGCGCGCTGCGCTTGTCGATCTCGACGAGCCGCGCGCGGTATTGGCCGCCCGTGCCGTCGAACAGCGCGAGCACGTCGCCGGGCTGCAGGCGCAGCACCTGAGCGTGGCGCGCGACGTCGGCCGGCAGCGCGAGCGTGGCGTCGGCGCGCAGTGCCGCATCGACGAAAAAGCGCGGCACGGCCGCGGTGGTGGTGGCTTCGTTCATGCGTGTGGCGGTTTCGGTCATGCGTCGAGGCGGCGCGCGAGCGCCCAGCGGTAGCCGTCGAGATCCTCGATCTGCGCGAACCGGTCGCCCCAGAACTGGTCCTGCGGCGCGCTCAGCGATTTCGCGCCCGCGTCCAGCGCGCGCTGCCAGGTTGCGTCGACATCATCGACGTACAGATAGAACGACTGCGGCGCGGTGGCGTGCGCGCTTTTCGGCGTGAGCGCGATCGAGCCGAATGCGCCTTCGGGTGCGAACATCACGATCAGCCGGCCGTGATAGGCCATCTCGACGTGCATGATCGCGCCGTCCTCGTCGTGCACGTCGCGCAGCTCGAAGCCGAATGCGGCCTTGAAGAAATCGATGGCCGCGCGCGCGTTGCGTACGGCCAGATAGGGCGTCAACCAAGGCACGTTGGCCGGACGTGGATCGGTCATCGGTAATTCTCCTGCGTGGGGGGAAAGCGGAACGGCTCGGCCGCCCGGACGCTCAGCGGCGAGCGCCCAGTGTATCGCGCAGCGCGTGCGGCAGGGCAAAGAGGGACGCATGCAGCCGCGCGTCGTAGTAGCGCAAGCCCTGGACGTGGCGCGCGGCGAGCCGTTCGTCGATGTCGTGCGCGAACAGCGCGGCCGCATCGAGCGTGTCGCTCGCGATCGCCATCAGCCACTGCGAGCCGTACAGCGGCACGTGCGCGGACAGCGGATCGACGACCGCGAAGCTCGCGCGCAGGTCGTCGATCAGCGCGGCGATGCGCGCGGCGTGGAACACCGGCGAGCCGAGATGCATCGAGATCGCGCCGCACGGCGTGAGAATCCGCTTGAGCCGTGCGTAGAACGCGCGCGTATAGAGGCCGGCCGCCGGCGAGTCGGGCGGCGTGAGGTCGAACACGACGAGATCGAAATGCTCGACGGTCGACTCGACGAAATGCGCGGCGTCGCCGATCACGACCTCGACGCGCGGGTCGTCGAGCGCGCCCTGGTGCACGTCGTCGAGATAACGACGCGCCATCCCGACCACCTCGTCGTCGAGCTCGGCGATCACGATCCGCTCGATGCACGCGTGCTTGAGCAACTGGCGCGCCGCGCCGCCGTCGCCGCCGCCGAGCACGAGCGCCTTCTTCGGCGACGGATGCGCGAGCGCGGCCGGGTGCGTCATGCACTCGTGATAGACGTACTCGTCGCCGACCGACGTCATCGGCTGGCCGTCCAGCGTAAACAGCCGGCCGAGCTGCGGGGTTTCCCAGACTTCGATCTGCTGGTGCGGGGACTCGACGCGCGCGAGCCGCCGAGCATTCGGGAAGCCGTAGGTGGCGTCGGGCGCAGGGTGAAAGAGTAGCGTGGTGCTCACGGGCGGGCCGCTAAGGGCAGTCGGTTCTGACGTCTGAATTATAGGAGGCGCGCGGTTTGACGGAAAACCGTGCCGGAACACCGCGCGCCGACAAGGGAAATGTCGGCCCATCTGTTAAAATGACGAGCTTTGCAGCCCCGTCCGTAGGCTCCGTCCGCTTCGCGTCCGTCAGGCGCCGCACCGCGCGCCGGGAACGATTGACGCTCGAGCTTCCGGATGCCGCCGTGCCCCCGTTTCCTCGACTCGTTCTCCGGACTCGACATGACGACTTCGTCTCCCGCCTCCACCACCCTGATGGCCAACGCGATCCGTGCGCTCGCGATGGACGCCGTCCAGCAAGCGAACTCCGGCCACCCCGGCATGCCGATGGGCATGGCCGAAATCGGCGTCGCGCTCTGGTCGCGCCATCTGAAGCACAACCCGACGAACCCGCACTGGGCAGACCGCGACCGCTTCGTGCTGTCGAACGGCCATGGCTCGATGCTGCTGTACTCGCTGCTGCACCTGACCGGCTACGACCTGCCGATCGAAGAGCTGAAGAACTTCCGCCAACTGCACTCGAAGACGCCGGGCCACCCGGAATACGGGATCACGCCGGGTGTCGAGACGACCACCGGCCCGCTCGGCCAGGGTCTCGCGAACGCGGTCGGCATGGCGCTCGGCGAAGCGCTGATGGCCGACGAGTTCAACCGCGACGGCGCGAAGATCGTCGATCACCACACGTACGTGTTCCTCGGCGACGGCTGCCTGATGGAAGGCATCTCGCACGAAGCCTGCTCGCTCGCGGGCACGCTGAAGCTGAACAAGCTGATCGCGCTGTACGACGACAACGGCATCTCGATCGACGGCGACGTCGTGAACTGGTTCCACGACGACACGCCGAAGCGCTTCGAAGCGTACGGCTGGAACGTGATCCCGAACGTGAACGGCCATGACGTCGACGCGGTCGACGCGGCGATCGCGAAGGCGAAGCTGTCGGACAAGCCGACGCTGATCTGCTGCAAGACGGTGATCGGCAAGGGCGCGGCGACCAAGGCCGGCGGCCACGACGTGCATGGAGCTGCGCTCGGCGCGGAAGAAATCGCGAAGACGCGCGAAGCGCTCGGCTGGAAGTGGGAGCCGTTCGTGATTCCGCAGGAAGTCTATGCGGCATGGGACGCGAAGGAAGCCGGCAAGCGTGCCGAGACCGACTGGGACGCGACGTTCGCGCAATATCGCGCGAAGTTCCCGGCAGAAGCCGCCGAATTCGAGCGCCGGATGGCCAACAAGCTGCCGGCCGACTGGGCGCAGAAGGCTGCGACGATCATCGCCGGCGCGAACGAGCGCGCCGAGACGGTCGCGACCCGCAAGGCGTCGCAGCAGGCGATCGAAGGTCTGGCCGCCGCGCTGCCCGAACTGCTCGGCGGCTCGGCCGACCTGACCGGCTCGAACCTGACCAACTGGAAGGCCTCGAAGGCGGTCCGCGCGAATCCGGAAGGCGCGGGCGTCGTGCTGGGCAACCATATCAACTACGGCGTGCGCGAATTCGGCATGAGCGCCGCGATCAACGGCCTCGCGCTGCACGGCGGCCACAAGCCGTTCGGCGGCACGTTCCTGACGTTCTCCGACTACAGCCGCAACGCGCTGCGCGTGGCCGCGCTGATGAAGGTGCCGTCGATCTTCGTGTTCACGCACGATTCGATCGGCCTCGGCGAAGACGGCCCGACGCACCAGTCGATCGAGCACGTGTCGAGCCTGCGCCTGATCCCGAACCACGACGTGTGGCGTCCGGCCGACACGGTCGAGACGGCCGTTGCCTGGACGCACGCGGTTGCCGCGGATCGTCCGTCGAGCCTGATCTTCAGCCGCCAGAACCTCGCGTTCAACCCGCGTACCGACGCGCAGATCGCCAACATCGAGAAGGGCGGCTACGTACTGAAGGACTGGGGCGAAGAAATCGTCGCGCGCAAGATCATCCTGATCGCGACGGGTTCGGAAGTCGAGCTCGCGATGAAGGCCGTCGAGCCGCTCGCGCAGCAGGGCATCGCGGCGCGCGTCGTGTCGATGCCGTCGACCAACGTGTTCGATCGCCAGGACGCCGAATACCGCGAACGCGTGCTGCCGCACGGCGTGCGCCGCGTCGCGATCGAAGCCGGCGTAACGTCCTTCTGGCACAAGTACGTCGGCCTCGAAGGCGGCGTCGTCGGGATCGACACGTTCGGCGAATCGGCGCCGGCCGGCGTGCTGTTCAAGTACTTCGGCTTCACCGTCGAGCACGTCGTCGAGACCGCGAAGGCCGTGCTGGCCTAAAAGCATTCGCGACGCGCGCCACCCGTTGCGCGCGTCGCACCGTGAAGCTGCACGAAACGAATTTTTTCAGCCATCAGGAGATAGACCATGACGATTCGCGTCGCAATCAACGGCTACGGCCGTATCGGCCGCAACACGCTGCGCGCGTTTTATGAAAACGGCAAGAAGCACGATCTCGAGATCGTCGCGATCAACGACCTGGGCGATGCGAAGACCAACGCGCACCTGACCCAGTACGACACCGCGCACGGCAAGTTCCCGGGCGAAGTGTCGGTCGACGGCGACTACCTCGTCGTGAACGGCGACAAGATCCGCGTGCTGGCGAACCGCAACCCGGCCGAACTGCCGTGGGGCGAGCTCGGCGTCGACGTCGTGATGGAGTGCACGGGCTTCTTCACGACCAAGGAAAAGGCGAGCGCGCACCTGAAGGGCGGCGCGAAGAAGGTGATCATCTCGGCGCCGGGCGGCAAGGACGTCGACGCGACGATCGTCTACGGCGTGAACCACGACGTGCTGAAGGCCGAGCACACGGTCATCTCGAACGCATCGTGCACGACGAACTGCCTCGCGCCGCTCGTCAAGCCGCTGAACGACAAGATCGGTCTCGAAACGGGCCTGATGACGACGATCCACGCATACACGAACGACCAGGTGCTGACGGACGTCTACCACGAAGACCTGCGCCGCGCGCGTTCGGCCACGCACAGCCAGATCCCGACGAAGACGGGCGCTGCTTCGGCCGTCGGCCTCGTGCTGCCGGAACTGAACGGCAAGCTCGACGGTTACGCAATCCGCGTCCCGACGATCAACGTGTCGATCGTCGACCTGTCGTTCATCGCCAAGCGCGACACGACGGTCGAGGAAGTCAACGCGATCATGAAGGAAGCATCGGAAGGCGCGCTGAAGGGCATCCTCGGCTACAACGACGCACCGCTGGTGTCGATCGACTTCAACCACAACCCGGCTTCGTCGACGTTCGACGCAACGCTGACCAAGGTGTCGGGCCGCCTCGTCAAGGTGTCGAGCTGGTACGACAACGAGTGGGGTTTCTCGAACCGCATGCTGGATACGGCTGTCGCGTTCGCGAACGCGAAGTAATCCCGCACGTTGCGCGGCCGCGGCAACGCGGCACGCGCGGCGAACGAGCCCGGCCCGGTTTTCCGGCCGGGCTTTTTCATTGCCCCGACTTCGTCATCGCCTGTCCGCCGTCACCTGCTCGAGCGCGTCGACGAACGCACGCTTCAGCGGGCTGTCGAGGTCGGTCCACGCGAGGCCGATACCGCTTCGGTGGCCGGCCAGGTCGAGCGGCCGCGCGAGCACGTTCGGCGGCAGCGCGCTGGCGGCCTCTGCCGGGATCAGCCCGATGCCCATCCCCGCCGCGACGAGCGCGAGCATCGTCGTGAATTCCCCGAACTCCTGCGCGATTTCGAGCGTCGTGCCCGCGCGGCTCAACGCGAGCAGCATGTCGTCGTGAAAGCCGGGCGCGTAGCGGCGCGCGAGCACGAACGCGGGCTGGCCGCGCAGTGCGGCCGGCGGGATCGTGTCGTGCGCGGCGAGCGGATGGTCGAGCGGCAGCGCGACGACGAAGCCTTCTTCCAGCACCACGCGCGTGTCGATGCCCGCATACGCGGCCGGCAGCCGGATCATCCCGAAATCGATCCGCCGGTCGCGCAGCGCGGCGATCTGGTCGGGCGTCGGCAGGTCCTTCAGTTCGAGCGCGATCAGCGGATAGCGCTCGCGCATCGTGCGCAGCACGGCCGGCAGCAGTGCGGGCAGCACCGACGACACGAACGCGATCCTCAGCGTGCCGATCTCGCCGCGGCTCGACAGCCGCGCCATCTGTTCCGCACGCGCGGCCTGTTGCAGCGTCGCGCGCGCTTCCGGCAGGAACACGCGCCCCGTGTCGCTCAGTTCGACCTTGTGGCGGTCGCGCTCGAACAGCCGCGCACCGAGCTCTTCCTCGAGCGCCTTGATCTGCATGCTCAGCGCGGGCTGCACGATGAACAGGCGCTGCGCCGCGCGCCCGAAATGCAGCTCTTCCGCGAGCGTGACGAAGGCGCGCAATTGCTTGAGTTCCATGGGCGGCGGGCAGGAGAGGGCGGTAATCAGATTTCATGATAACCGGATCAAAAAAGACCATTGGCGCGGCATCGGGCAGGCAGCCGAAGATACCGTCAACGCGAGACCGGCCGCGACGGGCAGCCGGCTCCACTGGCACGAGGAGACATGCATGACCAGCGCACTTGAACGGTTCCGTCTCGACGGTCGCCGCGCACTGATCACGGGTTCCGGACGCGGGATCGGGCTGACGCTCGCCCGCGGGCTCGCGGAAGCCGGCGCGGCGATCGTCATCAACGATCGTAATGAAGAAAAGGCCGCGATGCTCGCGAGCCGTTTCCGCGACGAAGGCTTCGCGGCCGACCATGCGGTGTTCGACGTCGCCGAGCATGCGCAGGTGCGCGCGGCGATCGACGACTTCGAGGCGCGCGTCGGTGCAATCGACATCCTCGTGAACAACGCGGGCATCCAGCGCCGCGCGCCGCTCGACGCATTCGAGCCCGACGACTGGCATGCGCTGATGCGCGTGAATCTCGACGGCGTGTTCAACGTCGCGCAGGCCGTCGCGCGTCACATGATCGCGCGCGGCCACGGGAAGATCATCAACATCTGCTCGGTGCAGAGCGAACTCGCGCGGCCGACGATCGCGCCGTACGCGGCGTCGAAGGGCGCGGTGCGGATGCTGACGAAAGGGATGTGCGCCGACTGGGCGCGCCACGGCATCCAGGCCAACGGCCTCGCGCCCGGCTATTTCGAAACGGAGCTGAATCGCGCGCTGGTCGACGACGCGGCGTTCTCGGACTGGCTGTGCAAGCGCACGCCGGCCGGCCGCTGGGGGCGCGTCGACGAGCTGTGCGGCGCGGCGATTTTCCTTGCGTCGGCCGCATCCGATTTCGTCAACGGCCAGACGCTGTTCGTCGATGGCGGCCTGACCAGCGCCGTATAGGGAGGAAGGTCATGCGTATGCGTTGCATGTGTGTCGTGATCCACGGGCCGAACGACCTGCGGGTCGAAGAACAGGACGCGGGCGAAATCGGCCCGGGCCAGGTGCGCGTCGATGTCGCGATGGGCGGCATCTGCGGGTCCGACCTGCATTACTTTCGGCACGGCGGCTTCGGCGCGATCCGGCTGCAGCAGCCGATGGTGCTCGGCCACGAGGTTGCCGGCACGGTCGCGGAGGTCGCGCCGGACGTGACGTCGGTGAAGGTCGGCGATCGCGTCGCGGTCAACCCGAGCCGGCCGTGCGGTGCGTGCCGCTACTGCCTCGAAGGCTTGCCGAACCAGTGTCTGGACATGCGCTTCTACGGCAGCGCGATGCGGATGCCGCACGTGCAGGGCGCGTTTCGCAACGCGCTCGTGTGCGACGCGGCGCAGTGCGTGAAGGTCGCCGATCATGTGCCGCTGTCGCTCGCGGCGCTCGCCGAGCCGTTCGCGGTCGGGCTGCATGCGGTGTCGCGCGCGGGCCCGCTGATCGGCAAGCGCGTGCTCGTGTCGGGCTGCGGGCCGATCGGCGTGCTGGCGGTCGCGGCGGCGCGCGCGCACGGCGCGGCGGAGATCGTCGCGACCGACGTCGTCGAAGCGCCGCTGGAAGTGGCCCGCGCGCTCGGCGCCGACCATACGATCAATGCGGCGGCCGATGCCGGATGGGTCGCGCGCTACGGCGCCGACAAGGGCACGTTCGACGTGATGATCGAGTGTTCGGGCAATGCGCGCGCGTTGCGCGACGGGCTGGACGTGATGCGTCCGCGCGGCGTCGTCGTGCAGCTCGGGCTCGGCGGCGATGTCAGCCTGCCGCAGAACGTCGTGGTCGCGAAGGAGTTGTCGATCTGCGGATCGTTCCGCTTCCATGCGGAATTCGCGCTCGCGGTGCAGTTGATCAACGCGGCGCGCGTCGACCTGCGGCCGGCCATCACGCGCGTGTTCCCGATGCGCGACGCGAACCTCGCGTTCGAACTGGCCGGCGACCGGCAGCGCGCGATGAAGGTGCTGATCGATTTCGCGGGCGAGGCCGCGTGATCGTCCGGCGCCAGCGCGTGCCTTTTTTGTGATCGACGCGAATCCGATCGCTGCGGTGTGATGCTCGTGCGGCGCGCGCCGCACGGCCGTCAGGCGCCCGGCGTCGGGAAGAAGATGCCCGCGCGCTGCGCGGCGTTCGCGATGTGCGTTTCGATCGCGCTGCCCGCGGCGGCCGCATCGCGCGCGATCAGCGCATCGACGATCGCGCGGTGCTCGTGCCACGTCGACAGCAGCAGCTCGCGCCGGTAGAACGGCATGCGCTGGCTTTCCTTCATGATGTCCGCGCTGCCGCGCAGGATCGATTCGATCGCCGCGTTGCCGGCGAGATGGACGATCCGCATATGGAAGTCGAAGTCGAGCTGCGACGCCTCGTCGAGCGCGTTTTCGGTCAGCGCGACGTGCAGGTCGGCGAGATTGTCTTCGAACCACGCGATGTCGTCGTCGCTGACCACGCGCGCGGCCATCCGCGCGGCGAACCCTTCGAGCGCGTAGCGCATCTGGTAGGTATCGGGCGGCGACGACTGCTCGGCAAACTGCCAGGCATGCGCGGCCGTTGCCTGCGCGCTTTCGACGTACACGCCCTTGCCCGCGCGGATGCGAAGCATCCCGAGCGCCTCGAGCGTCGACAGCGCCTCGCGCAGCGACGCACGGCTGATCTCCAGCTCCTCGGAGAGCTGACGCTGGGCCGGCAGCAGGCTGCCGACCGGATAAACGCCTGCCTCGATCCGGTCGCGGATCGTTGCGATGGCGGCGTCGGTCACGGTATGCGGAACATTTTTCATGATGTGAACGATGGCCGGTCTGACCGGCATTGTAATCCGCACGGGCGCAGTGCACGACCGCACTACGGGAAAGCCACGATCAGGCCCGCTTTCGGGGCCGCCGGACGCATGCGAAGGGGGGCGGGAAATCCCTATTTTGTCCGTCCTTGACGTCACTATATCGGCTTCCTACTATCCACCATAACATCACTGGTCTTACCAGTATGAACAGACGAAACTGCAACCGTTGGATCGGGAGAGCGCCGTGTCGAAATTCCTCAATTCGCTGTTTGGCCGGGTAGTCGTCGCATTGATCCTGGGGGTCGCGCTCGGCGCGTTCTTCCCGCATTTCGCCGAGTCGCTGCGACCGCTCGGCGACGGCTTCCTGAAGCTCATCAAGATGGTCATCGGCCCAATCGTGTTCTGCGTCGTGGTCAGCGGGATGGCCAACGCGGGCGACCTGAAGAAGGTCGGCCGGGTCGGCCTGAAGGCCGTCATCTACTTCGAGATCATGACGACGCTCGCGCTCGGCATCGGCCTCGTGCTCGCGTGGGTCACGCGCCCGGGCGTCGGGATGAACATCGACCTGCATTCGCTCGACGCGTCGTCGCTCGCGTCGTACGCGAAGAACGCCGAAAGCCTGAAGGACACCGCCGGCTACCTGATGAAGATCATCCCCGACACCGCGATCGACGCGTTCGCGAAGGGCGACATCCTGCAGATCCTCGTGTTCGCGGTGCTGTTCGGCTCCGCGCTGTCGCTGCTCGGCGACAAGGCGCAGCGCGTCAACTCGCTGATCGAGGAACTGTCGCACGTGTTCTTCCGGATCATCGGCTTCATCATCAAGCTCGCGCCGCTCGGCGTGCTCGGCGCGATCGCATTCACGACCGGCAAATACGGCGTCGCGTCGCTCAAGCAGCTCGGCTACCTGGTCGCGGTGTTCTACCTGAGCTGCTTCGTGTTCGTCACGGTGGTGCTCGGCATCGTGATGCGGCTCGCGGGCTTCTCGGTGTTCAAGCTGATCCGCTACCTGCGCGAGGAACTGTCGATCGTGCTCGGCACGGCATCGTCGGATGCGGTGCTGCCGCAGGTGATGCGCAAGCTCGAATACATGGGCGTCAAGGATTCGACGGTCGGCCTCGTGATCCCGACCGGCTATTCGTTCAACCTCGACGGCTTCTCGATCTACCTGACGCTCGCCGTGCTGTTTATCGCGCAGGCCACCAACACGCCGCTGTCGACGCATGACCTGATCGTGGTGCTGCTCGTGTCGCTCGTCACGTCGAAGGGCGCGCACGGGATTCCCGGCTCGGCGATCGTGATCCTCGCGGCGACGCTGTCGGCGATCCCGGCGATTCCGGTGCTCGGCCTCGTGCTGATCCTGCCGGTCGACTGGTTCGTCGGCATCGCCCGCGCGCTGACCAACCTGATCGGCAACTGCGTCGCGACGGTCGTCGTCGCGGTGTGGGAGAACGATATCGACAAGGTCCGCGCGAAGCGCGTGCTGAACCGCGAGCTGCGCTACGTGCCGGCCGAAGAGGAAGGCAACGCGGCGCCGGTCGCCGGCGACCAGGCCCACGCGCTCTGAGCGCGGCTTGTCGCGCGGGGCGGCTTTGCCCCAGGTAGCCCCGCGCGATCGATTTACATGCGGCCGGCGCCTCGATGCGCCGGAACTTGATCAGAAATTGCTTTGCATGGGACGGGAGTAAGCGCTAAAGCACTAACTCCCATCGACCGCGAAGCATGGGATGGGAGTAAGCGCTAAAGCGCTAACTCCCATCGACAGGAGACAACATGGCAGCTCCCATCCTCGATCCGAACGCGCCGGCCTTCACGCGGCGCTACATGAACCTCGCCGACCCGCGCCTCGGTGCGCAGGCATTGTTTGCGAGCGACGAATTCTTCGCGCCGAAAGAGCGCATGCTGAACCCCGAGCCGGCCGTGTTCATCCCCGGCAAGTACGACGACCACGGCAAGTGGATGGACGGCTGGGAAACGCGCCGCAAGCGCACGACGGGCCACGACTTCTGCGTGGTGCGGCTCGCGCGGCCGGGCGTGATTTTCGGCGTCGATCTCGATACGAGCCACTTCACCGGCAATTTCCCGCCGGCCGCGTCGATCGAGGCGTGCGTCGCCGACGGCGACACGCCGCCCGACGATGCCGAATGGCGCACGATCGTCCCCGCGACGACGCTGCAGGGCAATTCGCATCACTACGTGAGCGTCGACGACGCGCAGCCGGTCACGCACCTGCGCGTGAACCTGTATCCGGACGGCGGGCTCGCGCGGCTGCGCGTGTACGGCCAGCCGCAGCGCGACTGGCGCCATGTGCCGGCCGGCGAACTCGTCGATCTCGCCGCGATCGAGAACGGCGGTTATCTGGTGGCCGCGAACAACCAGCACTTCGGCCCGGCATCGCAGATGCTGATGCCGGGGCGCGGCGCGAACATGGGCGACGGCTGGGAAACGCGGCGCCGCCGCGAGCCCGGCAACGACTGGGCGATCGTCGCGCTCGCGCGGCCGGGCATCATCCGGCGCGTCGAGGTCGATACGGCGTTCTTCAAGGGCAACTTCCCCGACCGCTGCTCGCTGCAGGCCGCGCGGGTCGCGGGCGGCACCGACGATTCGCTAGTCACGCAGGCGATGTTCTGGGCCGAATTGCTCGGCGAGCAGAAGCTGTCGATGGACCACGTGCATACGTTCGACCAGCTCGCGGCGCTCGGCCCCGTCACGCACGTGCGTTTCAACATCTTCCCGGACGGCGGCGTGTCGCGCCTGCGTCTGTGGGGCGAGCCGGCTTGAAGGAGGGCGACGGCATGAGCGGACCCCATATCCTGCGCGTCGAGCGCCTGACCCGCGAAGCGTTCGCGCCGTTCGGCGACGTGATCGCGCTCGAGGGCGCACGGCATTTCCCGATCAACGGCGGCACGACCGAGCGCTTCCACGATCTCGCGACGATCGACGTCTGCGCGGACGGCGGCCGGCCGCTCGTCAGCGTGTTTCGCGCGCAGCCGCGCGCGCTGCCGGTCGCGGTCACGCTGATGGAGCGCCATCCGCACGGCAGCCAGGCGTTCATCCCGCTCGCGGCCGTGTCGCGCTACGCGATCGTCGTCGCGCCGGCCGGCGAATTCAGGCCCGAAGCGATGCGCGCGTTCCTGGCCGAAGGCTGGCAGGGCGTGAACTATGCGAAGGGCGTCTGGCACCATCCGCTGCTCGCGCTCGACGCGGTCAGCGATTTCGTGATCGTCGATCGCGGCGGGCCGCAGCCGAACTGCGACGAGACCCCGCTCGACCGTGCGTGGGCGCTCGAGTTCGAGCCGGCCTGCACGGGCACGGCCTGACGCGGCGCGCGGCAGGCGTCCGGTTCCCGGCGCCGGCTTCGCGCGCGCCGAAGGGCTTTCGTAAGATTTTCGAGCCGGCACGCGCGCGGCGCGGGGCACGATCCCGAAAAGAACACGGCCCGGGCGGCGAGATGCCGGCCGGGCCGTGCTTCGTGCGCGGGTGGCGCGATTCAGTGCTTGCGGTGCGGGCAGTTCTCGGTCGTGCAGGAACCGTACATCGCCAGCGAGTGCTCCTGGAGCCGGAAGCCGCGCTCCTTTGCGATCGCCTGCTGGCGGCCTTCGATCTCGGCGTCGAAGAATTCCTCGACGCGGCCGCAATCGAGGCACACGAGGTGGTCGTGGTGCGAGCCTTCGTTCAGTTCGAACACGGCCTTGCCGGATTCGAAGTTGCTGCGCGTGAGCAGGCCGGCCTGCTCGAACTGCGTCAGCACGCGGTAGACGGTGGCCAGCCCGATGTCGAGCTGCTCGTTGAGCAGGTTGCGGTAGACGTCTTCGGCCGTCAGGTGGCGTACGGGGCTTTGCTGGAAGATCTCGAGAATCTTGAGGCGCGGTAGGGTGGCCTTTAGCCCGATATTCTTGAGATCCGTCGGATTGGTCATGGCTAGGCATCCCTAGAGTACAATGCAGGGCTTCAATGTTACCGGCTTTTCGCCGTTCCAGATACACGCGCGGCCTGCGACGCAGGCCAGCACGGTGAAGGAAATGATCCCAGAAACGCTTTCGCACTTTCAGAGGAGTCGCATGCGGAGTGCCATCATCGCTGCCGCCGCCGTTGCGGCGCTGGCTGGTTGTTCGTCGTACGACAGCGTGACGCAGCGCATCGCGCAGAGCATCACGCCCTATCGGATCACCGTCGTGCAGGGCAACTTCGTGTCGCAGGAGAAGGCCGCACAACTGCAGGTCGGCATGACGCGCGAGCAGGTGCGCGCATTGCTCGGCACGCCGCTGCTGGCGGACATGTTCCACGCCGACCGCTGGGATTACCTCTTCTACTTCAAGCGCGGCTCGACGGCGATCGTCCAGCAGCGCGATCTCGTCGTGACCTTCTCGGGCGATCGCCTCGCGGGCTGGACCGGCGCCGAGAACCTGCCGTCCGAGCTCGACCTGCTGGCCGATATCGACGGCGATCGCGGCGGCAAGAAGGCGAAGGCGGCCGCGGCGGCGAAGGCCGCTTCCGAGGCGGCTGCCGCGCGCGCTGCACAAGCGGCGAGCGCGTCGGCGCCGGAGGCTGTCGCCAGCCCGTCCGCCGTGCCGGCGTCCGGCGCGGTGGTCGACCAGGATGCGAACGCGCAGGCCGCACGCGCGGCGAACCGCGCGACCAATCAGGTATCGGGTCAGGGCTCGAGCGCGCGCCGCTTCGCGCCGGCCGCGCAGGCTTCCGG
>NZ_JBNCAB010000111.1:0-18729 GCF_049805555.1 Burkholderia sp. DN3021
CTTCTCGGCACCACTTTCTCTGCCATCCTGTTCTCCATACAGTCAAAAAGTTATCAGACTTCTTGCTGTACGTGAAATCGTGGCAGGGTCACATCTTCACATCCTCATCCCTGCGGCCTCAGTGGCATCATGCCAGCGTCCGAACGGTTTTTCGAGGTGCCCGTTAAACTGGCGCCCCCGAGAAGCCGCAGTCGATACGGTATACAAATGGCCTGGCGTTGTGCGCGGAGCCTCCAATTTGACATTGGCGAAATCAAACGCGCTAGATTGAGGCGTCACCGATGCAACGGCAGGCGCCGGCAAGGCTCCAGTGACCGTATAATCTGGCGTCTGGTCAGCGCTCCTGTTCCTTGATAGCAGGCGGGGCTGCACCAGGTCACTGCGGCCTACGACAGTATTCTCGGAAGCTCGTTGCGCAGATACGCGAGTGAGGCTCGCATCGTGGGCATCTGGGTTGGAACCGCAGTCATCGACGGCGGCGTCGACTACCGTGTAAAGCTCCTGACGCTTCCTCGACTGGCCAAGCGACGCTGGCTCTCCGGTCGAGGTACTAGCATTGGCAGCATCGACTAATTGCGACAGGCTGCCTGCCACACCACGCACTGCCTCCAATAGCTTCGCATCACCACTGGCAAGCGTACCATCCGTCGTCGTATCCAGCGTTTGCTTCAAACTATCGATCGCTTGCTGCAACTCCGCTTCACCGCGCTCAGCCGCGCCGTTCGCCACTGCAACCGAGTCGGTTCGCAAAGCTGGGGCGCCGCCGGCGCCATGCAACGACTGCTGCAGCGTGGCAGCAGAGGGCGAGATCGTGCCGGCGGCGCCGTTGCTACCAGCCCGGCTCACGCCCAAGGCGGATAGAAATTGCACAGTCAGCGGGTTACCACCCTGGGCCAGCAGGTTGGTCGTCCGGGCCATTAGGTGGATATCTTGGACCAGCTCCCGACGCAGGCGGCCGTCCTGCGGCAGCTGCTTCAACAGCTGACAAACCTGTTCCACATGCTTGTTCTGCTCACCATGAGCGAACGCCCGCAGCACATCTTCTTGTCGCCGCTTGCCGAAGGTCTCATTAGGCACGACCGCATTGCGCAATATATCGATTGTCATGCGCATCTGCAGTTGCTGATCTTTTGAGGTGCCCTTTGGGTATACCAACTGGCCGTTGTTTGGATCCACGGCGTCGTGCACTAAGTTCAGCAGGATACGTTCCGCCGGAAGCCGGCCATTGCCGTCCCCTTTTGTCACCTGGGACTGAAACGGCTGGCTGTGCAAATACTCCGGCGTCGGGCGATTTCTCAGCGATCGATCAACAAAGCTCAGGCGCGAAATGTCCAGGCTGGACTGCTTACTTGTTGGGATGGTGAAGTTCGATCGCGCTGTTGTTGACCCAGCCTTGAACTGAACTCCCGAGCCAGAAAAAACCCGTTGGGACATCGCGTCTGCGAACTGTTCATGGCGTTCAACCGTGTGCCCCGCTCCCGCACCTTGACTATCGTCGCGAGGCATGGATCGCACCGCGTCCGAAGCGGACCGCTTCACCGTCACAACTTCCTTGATCTGCCCCGACAGAGCGGAGTGCCTTGACTGGGCCCCTCCGTCGCTTATGCTTGTCGAGCGATGCGTGCTGTAGTCGTAACTGTTGTTATGACTTCCATAAGTGACATTATGACTGTCATGAGTGACATTATGACTGTCATGAGTGACATTATGACTGTCATGAGTGACATTATGACTGTCATAATGAGAGTTGTAGTGGCAATGAATGACCGGCGGCGAAACCGGATCAGTCTGCCCCGGGCCGTTTAGGATGGATTCGTTGGCGGGCGGAGGATCTTGCCTTTGTTCCTTGGGTACGCTATCCATCAGGACATTGCGTAGCAATAGTGGCAGCACGGCCACCGTGTCTAGATCGCGCGCCAGCTTGCCGACGCCAAAGCCTGCCTCTCCGGCCAGATCTGATCTGGCTTGGCGCAGCGCGTCAAAGGCCTGCTTTGCAGCCCGATCCACCAAGTCTTTGACCTGATCCTGCGACAGATTGCATTGCAATTTCTCTGTAACGTAGGCTTGGATGTAGGGTAGCACCTCTTTCGCCATGAAGTGCTCACCCATCTCCAGAAAATTGCTCCCAGTCATCTCCTTGGCAGCAGCAGCCAGCTCTTTCTCCAGTGTTCGTCGTTGTTCATACAGCTTCGCCTTCTCTGGGCTGTACGCGCCGAAACCGGATTTATCTTTCAGGCCATCCTTGAGGATCTTGTTGTTGTATTGCTGCGCCAGACCATCCAAGTTGTCTTTCGCCTCGGGGTACAGCTTAAGCAATTGGCTATACACCTCGGCGAACCGAGCTACTTCCCGTTGCGCATAGCCATTGCGCGAATTATCGAAAAGCTTCGACAACTCGCCCTGCTTGTCCGGCGATGCCGCGAACAACGCCTGCATTGCCTCAGTCTGGAATACATTCTTGAATTGTTCCGGGGATATCACACCGCCTTTAGGCCCCGAGTTTGCGGCGGAAACCGCGTGCGACTGGGTCGCTGCGGGGGCGGGACTTGCAGGCAGCGGAGATACCGCCGTGAGACACAAATGCGGCATAGATTGAGCTCTGAGTAGCTCCCGGCCCAGCCCGTGAACTGGGCGGGCGCTCTGCGCGGACGGCGCGCTGAACGAATAGCTACGCTGCAATACTGAATTTGCTACAACCATGATTCGAATGCCCTATCAACCTTGCAAAAAGGACTTGCATGTTTCCGTGCAAGAGCTAATAGTGCTACTGAGCACCTTGACCAGATTGTCGTATAGCGAGTTGGAATTGCTGTACTTCTGGGTCAGCGTCTGCAGCGTAGTTTTCAGGTTTTCTTCCTGAGCCTTGAAACCGGACTGCCAAGCCTGAAATTTAGCGTTATCCAGCCCTACATTGCCGTCGTTGCCGGCGCTGCCCAAGCCACCCAAGTCGCGCATCATAGTCTCGATCGGCGTCATATCCGCAACGACAGCGTATTTCCCGCTGCCGGCGGGGAACTCCTTGACGCAAGAACGCGGCAAACCCAGTGCATCAGCCCACTCTTCGGCTTTTTCCTTGTTAGCGCCTCGCAGGCTGCCATCGCTGTTCTTGGCTGGAAACAACACTCCGGCCGTGCTTGGCAGTGAGAACTTGTCACGCAATTTTTGCAGTTCGTTCTTGAGCGCGGTGACATTCAGCTTGACCGAGTTGCCATCTTTACCCGGAGTGATCCAGCCACCCATTTTGGACAGAATGTCGCTGAAGGCCTTGTAGAATTCAGTGTACTGGGCAACGACGTTTTCATAGACCCCAAGGTAGTCTTCGCCGATGTTGCCTATATATTCGGCTATCTTTTCCCAAAGCTTCGCGTCGCTGTCGAAACCCGTTTTGCCGACGCTGTCGTTCAACTTGGCCGGGATACCCGGCGGATACTTGGAATGCTCCGCCTTCAGCTTCTGCTGCAGCTGCGTTCGCTGCTCCGGCGTCAACCCAGTGTCGGTCGCCGTCAAACCATGCAGACCGTTGACCAACTGTTGAGTGGCCAACTTGCGCTCGGCGCGATAGTTCGGGTTGGCTTGTTCCCGCTCCGCGCGAGCAGCCTGAACGGAGTCTCCCGGGGAGGTTGCCGCAGTCCGCGACCGCGGCCGGTCCAACAAGGCATCGGGCCGCTTCTTTTCGCCTTGCAACAGCTCGCTTAAGCCATCCGCCTTCTCTCGCACATAGCTCAGCGCGAACAAAGTCGGGCCCGGCGGCGTCGCCGCTTCTGGCACCATGATCTCGGGATCGCCGGAGAATGGTTGCTGCTGAGTTGCAGCGGTATTTGATGGAGTGAACTGCGATCGAATGGTGTTTGAGATGCTAAGCATTACATTTCCTTGACGCGCGCGCTCACGCAGCAACCAGCGTCGGTACAGGAGCCGTCACAGCGCGATGGCGAAAGTGGTTACGCCAGCCCCGCTGGCCTGGCCCGCGGGGCGACGGGAGAATTGCGGATTAAATGCGTCCGGCGCTGGAACCCATTGCATCCATAGCACTTTGCTGCGCCTCCTTCATATTTCTCAACATCTCTTGCTGAAGATTGCGCAGCTCTCGGCCATTTTCATTGGCATCATCCGCCGCCGTACTCGCTACGCGGCTGTTTGCCTGCAGGATCTGCTGATCCGCCCGTTCCAGCGTGGCGTCATAGTCTGCAGAACCACGAACGATGGAGCCAACGGATTGGGCGCTGTTGGAGATCGCGTGACCTTTCGCCTGCATTCGGTCAGCCTTGAGGTTGTTCTGCTGGAACTGCCTAGCCTCCTCGGCATGATCCGCCGGCAGGTCGGATGTCACACTATCCAGCACCGCCTGGTTCTTGGTCGATAGCTGCTTATCGCTTGGACGCAGCTTCACCGCGTCGCTGCCCGCTCCATCCGGCACACCAATACCGCTGTTGCGCGGAGAAGCCGGCAGATTTGCCGGAGCCACGCCATCATTCGATACCCCGGGGGACTTCTTGGGCAATTGGGTCACAGCGTCAACATGGTCCGCACCCATCTTGACCTGGGCTTGGCGGGCCAAACTGCCTTGGGCGCCCTGAAGCTCAGGCGTCAAACCATCCATCTTGGCCTTATTATTGGCAAGCGCGTTGCCCTTAATATTTGCTGACTTCACCTGCATTGCGGTGCCGACGGCGGTCACTGCGGCGGTAAACGCGGCCCCGCTGATTGCGCCAGCCAAGATACTGCCGCCCTCGCGGCGCTGCGAACTGGCCGCCGATTGCACCAGCTCGTCATTCAGCTTGATATTGAATTGACGTAGCTGATTGGCCGACTGGAACAGAGACAGCAGTAGCTCCAGAATCTTTTGAAAGCTCTTGCCGGACCGATGCTCAAGATCCTTGATGCTAAAAGCCAAATCGTCTTGCTGCCTTTCGAGCTGAACGTCTTTATTCCGCTGCGACTGGCTCACCACAGTGGCTTGGGACAGCGCGGTGTTGACAATCTCGCTTAGCTCCCTAGCCACGCTGCCCAAACCTTCCTCACGCAAAGACTGCCGCGTCTGCGCCAGTTCGTCCTGAACAGCCAGCGTCGAACCGTCATAGGCATCCTTCACCGTCAGGTATGCAACCGATTCCGCTTTCTGGACCGAGCTGGCAGCGGGCTCCGTCAACTGCGGAACGCCCATCATCGAGGCGGACGCCACGGCGGCCGCGCCGGCCTTCTGCATGACGGCGCCGACGTCCTTGATATTGATCGACGGTTCGCCGACCCGCGCCTTGCTTTCGCCGCCCTGCAGCTTGCCGTAATCGATGAATCCGGCGGAAATGGAAGAATGATTTACTGTAGCCATGGTGAACACTCCTGATATCAAGCGTGGGTGTGGCGCAGAACAAAACGTCCGGCAACGGCGTCTTCCTGCAGCGCGTTAGACAAGGCCGTATGAAGCTCCTGGGTTAGTTTCTGTTTGTCCGCGTAAGACTCCACCGCTTCCTTGAGCCACTTCTCGATCTGGTCCATGGCCGCGCGCGCCAGATTGAAATCAGCCATGGCCTCGAGCGCGTTTTTCGTGAACACGCCTTGCGCCACGTTGCCACCCATCTGCGTGGCCGTCTGGGTCGCCTGGCCGCCGATCGCCACTTTGTTGAGCGTATTTGAAATCATTTCCTTCCCCAGCGCATCTGAGCGCAGACCGATCTTGCTGCCGACATTGCCCAGCGCGTTGGTCAGGCGCTGCGCGCCCTGGCTCAACAGCTTGCTGCCGCCTTTGGCCACTTCCTTGAGCACACTTGGCACAATCTTCTTGATGGCGTCGCCCAGTAGCTTGCTCAGCGCGCCGCCCATCTTGGCTGCCGCCCCCTTACCAACCACGGCGACAACCACCATCACTGCGACCATGGCCACGGCTGCCAACACTGCGCCGACAATGGAACCCACCAACTCAGCGGCTTTTTTGTCCACCCCCGCCGCCTCCAAGGCCTTGGTGATGGCTTTGCTGATCAATTCCATCAAAGGTTTGAGCACGTGCTCCATCAGCGGCTTCAACGCCTCCTGGATGAAGGACATCCCAGTAGTGGCTTTGACGATCTCGTCCGCCACCATCAATGCAACCCCCACCGCGGCGAGCGCCAGGCTAGCACCGCCGGTGAACGCCGCGGCCACGACACTGACGACGGTCAGCAGCGCACCAAGAATCTTGCCAATGCACCCCATGATGCGATTGAGCTCTTCCGCCTTGCGTACTTCTTCCTTGTACTCGGCGGACTTCTTTTCCATTTCCTTCTGGCGGCTTTCCTGCAAAGCCTGGAACGTCGCCAGATCGCTCTTCAGGCTTTCTTCGCTGTTCTTGCTCACTAACTCCATGAACATGGCCATCATCTTGGTCAGCTTAGCGGTGTTGGAGAGGTTATCCAGCTCGCCTTTTTGAACAGTCTCATTCTTGACTCCCAGACCCTGGGCCTGACTCAGCAGCTTGTCTGCGCTCTGAGCCTTGGCGGCAGCCCGCTCATGCGCTTGCATGGACTCGGCTTCGGCCTGATCGACCGCCTGCCGAGTTTGGTTGACTTCGTCTTGAGCCTGATTGCGCTCCGCCAGCGCCTGGGCGTAACCACGGTCGTCGGTAGGCATGCCATCCAGCTTAGCTTGCGTCTGGGCAAGTTTCTGCTTCGCCGCGTCCAGCGCGTCTCTGGCGCCGTTCAGATTGCCCAGCGCGGACTGGTAGCCTTCGGTAGCGCGCTCAGCTTCTCGCAGCGCCGTTTGCAACTCCTGGGACAATTGCTCGCCCATGGCTTTTTGCGCTTCCATCATCGCGCGCCAAGTGGCCAAGCGACTCTCCAACTGCGATTGCGACACGTCGCCCAACAGTTCGATCAACTGCCCAAGCAGCAAGGCCAGCTTGCCGGAACCGTTCAGCTCCTCCTGTGCCTTGTCGGTGGGTTGCGTCAACTGCGGCGTGATCAGGTCGCTTCGCGGCTTGGCCGATCCCGCGTCTTCGCTGACGCGCATCGTGAACAGCGCCTGCGCGGACTTCTGCGCTGCATTAACGAACTTTTCGCTCGCCTGCGTGCTGCCCGCCAATACTTTTGCCAGTTCGGCGCCGCCAAGATCGAAGCCCTGACCGACAGTCGTAGCTCTCATGTTTGCTCCTTTTCCTGCTGACGGGATTGCTCGCCCTTCGCCTCTTCCAAACCATCCAGATACGCTTGGGCCTTAGCGCGCAGCGCTTCGTCGGCGCTTTGCTCGCACACCAGCTCGAAACACTGCCTAGCCTTGGACGCCTTGCGCATGAACAGCTGGCACTGCCCGGTGAAAAACACCGGCCGGTAGTCGCCCTTACTCAGGGCGAAGGCCACCGCGTACAAGTCGCAGGCCTTCTGGAACTGTTTCTTGAGCTGGCAAACTGCGGCCAGTCCAATAATGTAGTCGGGGTTGTAGAAGTCGTAGATGCAGAGGAAGCGGAAAAAGGTTTCCGCCTCGTCGAGCCTTCCCTTGTTGTAAAAATCATAAGCGTGAGCATACAGACCTTCCATCATGTCGCGCGGAATGCCATGCACGTCCTTCAGAGTTGCCCCCGAACTCACGGCCTCCCAGACAATCTCCGCTATACGCTCGTCGCTGACATTGCCTTCGGTTTGCATCAAATATCTCCTCGTTGCTGCCACCAACCCTCGTCACTATCACCAACCCTCGTCGCTATCACCAACCCGACAGAGCTGGCCAGGAACGGTGGGGAACCACCGTCTTTGCCATTGAACCCGGTTGGCGGGGTTGAAACATTCAGGAATCGCTCATTCGGCGAAAGAAAAGATCAGTCAGGGGGCTTATTCGGACGACTCGGGCTGCGCCGTTTCGACAACGCCCGCGTTCTCGACCTGCTCCAGCCACACCAAGAGCCGCAGCACTTCGTCGAGTTCGTCCAGGCTGACGAAGTCGTAGCGCCGATGACTGGCGAAAATACGCCGCGCCAGCCTCACGTCGGTCACGACGGGCACCCCAACCTTCTCGGCATAAGCGCGCACCGCGAGCGCGCGCTGATTGGTCTCCAGCACTGATATCAAGACAATCGACGACAGCTCCGGCTTGAAGAAGATACCTACAGCAATATGCGTGGGATTGGCGATGATTAGGCGCGAGTTCTTCACATCCGATTTCACCTGCTCGGACAGAATCTCCATGTGTACCTGGCGCCGGCGCGACTTGATCTCGGGATTGCCGTCCTGCTCCTTCATCTCTCGCTTGACCTCCTGCATGTCCATCTTCATGTCCTTCATGAACAGGAGGTATTCGGCGACGGCGTCCAGAATCAGCACCGTCACGATGCAGACCAGATACAGCAGCACCATCGACAGCAGCAGCTCGCGCCACACCATCGCCATGTCCGCCGGGCTTCCATTGACCTGGGAAAACAGTAGAACTTTGTGCTTGTGCCAAACCACCATGACCGCCGCGACGAAGCCCATCAGATAAAGCAGCGCCTTCACCGCCTCCTTCACCGTCCGCAGGCTGAACAGCTTCTTGAAACCGTTTACCGGATTGAGCACGGATAGGTCGAACTTCAACGCCTCGCTGGCCAGCACAAATCCTGTCTGCAGCAGCGTGGGCAGCGCAGACGCCGCCACGCACAGCAGCAAGATGGGCAACAACAGTTTGAGACCCAACCAGAACACCGCCTGCGCGTACCCTCGCATGTCCTGCCGAAAGCCATCGTCCAGCGCCTGGCGGAACGCCCCCATCAGTTCCACTAAGGAACCGAAGGACGCCAAGTAGGCAACGCCGCACAACGTGAGGCAAGCCACGATCAGATCGCGGCTCTTGAACGATTGCCCTTTCTTGGCCGCGTCTTGCAAGCGTTTGCGCGTGGGCTTCTCGGTCTTGTTCGCCATGTCAGCGTCCCTCGCCATGCAGCCAAGCCGGCAACGCCGAGGCGGGGATTGCCAACTGCGCCACCCGATCCGGCATCACAGGGCGGAAATAGATCAATATGATCAACAGTGCGATGGCGCTCTTCACCGTCAGCGACACCGAGAAAGCATTCATCTGTTGTGCGAAGCGCGACAACAACCCCAAAACCACCTCAGACAACAGCAATGCGGCGACCACCGGACTGGCCAGAACCAGCGCCTGCGCGATGATCTGATTGATCAATCCCAGCAGCGGCGGCAAGGCCAGCGCGCAAGCGCCCAGCGGATCGCACAACTGGTAGCTCTGCGACATCACGTCTAGCATCAGCGTCATGCCGCCGCCTTGCAGGTAGACGGCGGCGGCGAACAGGTTGAACAGATTGGCCAGTTCCGAGGTGTCGACGCCGTTGGCAGGGTCTATGCTGCTGCTCAGCGTGGCGCCGCGCTGGTTGTCGATGATGCTGCCCAGCGCGTGGAACACCCAGAACGGCCAGACCAGCAAGCAGGCCAGCAGCACGCCGACGCCGACCTCGCGCACGATCATGAGCAGGAACGGCAACGTCTGAAATGACGGCAGCGAATCGACCTGATGCGGCCACAGCCCCAAGGCCACCACCATCGTCACCGACGTGCGCACTACGCCATTCAAGACATTGCTGTTTAGGAACGGCAGAATGAAGAACACTGGCGCCATCCGAGCAAAGCCTAGCGAGGCGACGGCAACCCAGCCGTGGATCTCGAAGAACAGCCCGAATGCCATCGCGCGTCAACCTTTGGCCAGAGCCAGCCGCATCACCTCGCGACCGAAATTGAGCAGGGTCTCGCCATACCAGCCGGACAACAGGAACAGACATAGGCTGACACCGAACAGTTTGATGCCGAAGGGCAGCGTCTGCTCCTGCAGCTGGGTGACCGTCTGGAACAGGCCGATCATCAGGCCGATAGCGGTGGCGACTATGATGGGCCAAGCGGATAGCAACAGCACCAGGTGCAGCGCCTTGTTGCCGGCAAATACCAGATCATTCATTCAACTCTCTCCCCGGATCACTTCGCCAGGTCCAAGTATTGCAACACCAGCCCCTTGGACAACAGCGTCCAGCCATCCAGCGCCACGAATAGCACCAGCTTGATCGGCACTGAAATGGTCACCGGACTCATCATCATCATCCCCAATGCCAGCAGAACACTGGAAATCACCAGATCCACCACCACGAAAGGCAGATAGAGGTAGAAACCGATCTTGAACGCGCTTTGGATCTCGCTCAGCGCATAGGCAGGCAGCAAGGCGAAGATGGATGGCTTTTCATCTGCGGCGGCCGGCGCGGCCGCGACGCCGGTCTCGCGATCGGCCCGTTCGGCCTGCGCCTTCTCGAAAAAGCTGACCAGCTCCGGGTCCGAATATTTACGCAGGTAGTCTCGATAGCCGTTCAAGCCGTTATCGACGAAGTTGCTTAGCGCGGACACGCTGGTGAAGCTGACCTGCTCCTCCTGGTAGTAGCTGTACGCATCCTTGGCGACCGGCAGCATCACGAACATGGAAAGCATCAGCGCGATGCCATTCAGCGTCATGTTCGACGGTACCTGCTGCAGACCCAGCGCATTGCGCACCATCACGAACACGATGGAAAACTTGACGAAGCAAGTTCCCGACGCGATCAAAAACGGCAACAGCGTGGAGAATGCCAGCAGAGAGATCAGCGAGATATCATTCGACATCGCCGGCCCCGCCCAGCCATTCGGTAACTTCCACCCCCAGCTGGCCATCCAGCTGCACCAATTCGCCGCGGCCGATGAGCGCGCCGTTGGCTCGTACCTCTACCTGCCTTTCCGCATCCACCGACAGCGGCAGAAGTTGTCCGCGGCACATGTCCTGCAATGCGCCAAGCGTCAAGCGGTCGCGGTACAGCACGAACTCCAGCCTCACCGGCAATTGCCCCATTTCCTGCACGGCCGTGGTTTCATCTTGCATGTCCTCCATATCCTGCTGCTCCTGCCACTCCATGGCGATATCCTCTCCAACGATCTGATAGAAACCCAGTGTCCTGTCATGGCAACGCACTTCCTGCGCCAGTTTGCGGATCAGCAGCACATCGCCGCGCCCGACTCGATCCAGCAAGGCTAGGCGAACCCAGCTGTCGCCGATGACGAAACGCAGCGACCAGCTCAAACCGGACAAGGGCGGCGTGGCGGCGGCCTTCGCTTCCGGCAAACGCTCCAGCCAAACCGGCCCGCCCGACGTCATCACCCTCAGCAAGGGCCGCTGCGGCAGAGCATCGGCCGCAGTCGGCTCGCCCAGCCGCAGCCGCTGATAAGCCAGTTCCGGCATCGGCAGTTCCAGCGGATGTTCGACAGCGTCAAGCCATTGCGCCACCAGCGCGTCAACGCCAGAGGACACCGCCAGCTCAGCCAGTTGCGGCACTGCGTGAGCCAACCAGTCCCTCGGCCTCAGCCATCCTTGCCAACACCCGCGCGCATCGGCCAGCTGTAGCCAGACGCCGTTGCGCGGCGGCATTTCCAACTCGGCGTCCCAGCCCAGCCGCCGCCAGGCGGCGGCGCTGCGGACCAGCGCACGCTCCACTGCGTCTACCCGCCTCAATCCCAGCATCAGGCCTCATCCTCCTCTTGCTGCTCCGGCCGCCGCTGCTCGCCGCCATCGCCGCCATCACGCGCCAGCTGCCATTGCTGCGGATTGCCGGACTGCCACTGCTCGCTTAGCCGTTGCGCCACCAAAGCATCTGAAGGCTGTAGCAACAAGACGCCGTTCGCCGGCGCATGCACGGTTACCGCGTGTTCGCCTCCCCAGCGCGAAAAACGGTAGGTCAGGGCGCTCTGTGGCACATCGACAGCTGGTGCGCTCTCGCTGCGAGCATGGCGCGGCATTCCGGGCGCCGCTTCTTGGCATGCCTGGGGCGATGGGGATGGCGCTATACGGGAAGATGAAGCGGATTGGGCGGGGCCTCCCTGGGGCGGGAGCGCGTCGGAGCGCGGCTTGCGCTTGGCAGAATGTGGCAGGGCAGATTCCGACGGTGCGGGGGCGGCTTGCTCCGGCGCGGCGGCGATCTGCCCGGCAGGAAGCGCCTGCCCCCCGTCGACCGCGGCCATGGACGCCGCAACTACCCCCGCGGCCTCCGGCAACGCCGCAGGATGCTTCGCATCCCGCGCGCCGGGTTTGGCGGCCGTCTTGCCACCGACAAGCTCCGCCAGCGGCCAAGCGCTCCGGGAGTGCGGCGCCGCGCCGCCATCCTGCGGCAAGGCCGTCATTGTGAACGACTGACTGCGCCCCTCCGGCTTGACCGCTGCGGCCACCTGGCCCAATTGATTTTGGCGCAACGCCGCCAAGGCCGGCGGAAGCGGCGGTAGCCAGGGCCGCGCCTCGGCGGCAGATTCGCGATCGCGCTCCTCCTCTTTCCGCGGCTGCGGCTCCCGCCGCGCCAGTTCGCGGGACAGGCGATCCATCGGGCCGTCCGTATCGTCCGGCGACGCTATCGCGCCGTCTCCCGGCAAGGCAATGGGGGTCATGGTTTCCATCGTATATTTTCCTCTTGTTCGGCCTCGTCGTCGCGCAGACGCACCAAGCGCACCTGCTTGCGTAGCCGCGCAGCCCAGTATTGATATTTGTCCTCTTTGCGCTGCCAAGTGCGCCGCTCGTCCTGCCGTTCCAACCTGCGCTCGGCCAGCGCTTGGCGCCGCTCGCTCAATTGCTCGGCCTGCAACCCTAGGTTCTGCAACTGATGCCGCAACACCGCCTGCTTGCGCAACAGCGCAAGCAGCTGGCCGCGCTCCAGCACGGTGCCAGCCGCGCGCAGCGTTTCCATCAGCTGGCACAAGCCCTGCGCCTGGACGGCCAGCGCATCCTCTTCGTGGCGCAAGCCTTTGTCTTCTCGCGCCAGTTGCGACATCTGCGCCTCGCAACGGCGTTGCGACGCTTCGCTGCGGCGTTGCAGAGCGCGTAGCTTAGGCAAAAAGCGCATGCATTCCCTTCAGCGTTTCGAGGAACGGCGAGCTTTCGTCCACCGGCTGGCGCAGCCAGCGCTGCAACGGCTCCCGCGCCTGCATCACCCTGTCGTTGTCGGCGTTCTCGCCCGGCCGGTACTCGCCCAGATCGACGAACACTTGCAGCTCGTCCAGTCGCCCCATCTGCGCGCGCACGCCAGCGGCGAGGCGCTGATGGCTGGGCTCGGTCACTTGGCCGGCAACGCGGCTGGAACTTTTCAGCACGTCTATTGCCGGATAGTGGCCTTGGCCTGCCAGCTTGTGGCTTAGATAGATGTGGCCGTCCAGAATGGAGCGGATTTCATCCGCCATCGGGTCCGGCTCGTCGTCGCCTTCAAGCAATACGGTATAGAACGCTGTGATGCTGCCGCTGCTGGTGGCACCGGGGCGCTCCAGCAATCGCGGCAGGCTATCGAATACCGACGCCGGGTAGCCGCGCCGCGCTGGCGGCTCTCCCGCCGCCAGCGCCACGTCGCGCAGAGCGCGCGCGTAGCGGGTCATGGAGTCGACGAACAGCACCACGCGCTTGGCCTGGTCGCGAAAGTACTCGGCGACCGTGGTGGCCAGCAGCGCCGCGTTGCAGCGGTCCACCGAGGCGACGTCAGATGTGGCGAACACCAGCACGCAGCGTTCGCGCTTAGGCGAGCCACGCAGCGCTTCGACGAATTCGGTCACCTCCCGGCCCCGCTCGCCGATCAGACCGATGACGAAAACGTCGGCCTCCGCCTGATCGATCAACATATGCATCAGCATGGTCTTGCCACAGCCCGCGGAGGCGAAGATGCCGACACGCTGGCCGACGCCGCAGGTAAGCAGCCCGTCGATGGCCCGCACGCCGGTGACCAACGGCTCGCGCACGCCGACGCGGTTCGAATACGGCGGGGGCGCCGCATCCACAGCGCGCTCCTCTCCGCCCACCGCCATGGAGGGCGCCAGCCGCTCGACAATCTGTCCGGTCGGACCCAGCACCGCGCCCAGCGCTTCTTCGCCTATCCATGCAGAAAGCGCGCGTCCGGTCGGCTGCAGCACTGCTTCGCGGGTGAGGCCTCGCGCGCTGCCTATCAAGCTGAGCACCGCGCGCTCATGGTTCAGGCCTACCACCTGGGCCCGCGCCATCACCTCGCCATCCCGCCAATTGCGGCGGATTTCGCATAGCTCTCCGATGGCCACCCCAGGCAAAGCCGCTTCCAGGATCGGTCCCGACAGGCGTTGCGGATAGGCCAGACGACGCAACAGACGCGGCGGCTTCATCGCAGCAGCAACCCGCTGAAACGTTCCAGGCTAGCGAAAAAACCGTTCAGCGCCTCGGAAAAGCGGAGGCCATCGCCAAGATAATCTGGATGAACCAAACCCTTGAGCGCCAACGAGCCATGCTGAACCGCCAATTGCAGCTGGCCGCCACGCGCGAAGTCGCAACTGTCCATCAAAGCCTGCAGCAGTGTGCCGCCGCGCTGGGCGATCATCGCTTCGCCATGTTCGCCGATGAGCGACCACAACCACACATCCTCGCCTTGGGCGCTGATATAGATGCTGGGCAGGTCATGCAGGTCCAGCGCGATGGTGGAATGGTTGTCCAATGCGCCGACCAAGGTCGGGTCACAACCGCTCGCCTCCAGAGCGGCGCGGGCGAGTTGGGCGATCTCCAGTGCGTACATGAGCTAAGTCCTCTAAAGCTTAAATGGTTTTAATCACGTTAATCGACACGCTGTCGGCAATCTCGCCGAAAGACATGACTTCCAATTCGCGGAAGCGGGTCTCGACTAGTTTCTTGATGAAGCGGCGCACGTCGACCGACGTCAGCAGCACCATGTCTTTATGTGCGATATTGAGTCCGTCCAATCCGAGCGCGAACAGGTCCATCAGCTCGTCTGAGGCCGCAGGCTCCAGATTGAGGAAGGAGCCGCTCGAGGTCTGGCGAATGCCCTTGCGAACCATGTCCTCCGCTTCCGCCGACAGCATCACCGCGCGCAACTCGCCGCCGTGGGCGAACTTGTGGCAGATGTAACGCGCCAGCGAGCCACGCACGTGCTCGACCAGATTGATCACGTCCTTCTCCCGCGGCGCCCACAGCGCCAGCGCTTCCATGATCAATTTCATGTTGCGCACCGAGATGCGCTCTGCCAACAGGCGCTGCAACACCTCCGCAACGCGCTGCACCGTGGCATGGCGCAGCACCTCCTTGAGCAGGTCCGGGTATTTGGTTTCCAATTGGTCCAGCATGTGCTTGGCTTCCTGCACGCCGAAATATTCATTGACGTGGCGAGCCAGCAGCGCCGCCAAGGCGTGATAGAGCTCGTCCAGCGCTAGACGCAACTGGTACCCCAGCTTCGCCAGCTTTTCGCCGTCCGCCGGGCTCACCCAGGCGCACTGGCTGCCGCCCTGGACGCAGAAGACGGGCTGCACGCCAAGCGCGGCGGCCTCGTCGGAATAGTTGATCACACGCACCAGATCGAAATGCAGCTCGAACTCGTCGACCCGAATCTCATTGATCAACAGCGCTGCCTTGTTGTCGGCCATCGCCTCGCCGTCGCGCAGCAACATATCTGGCAAACGCACACCGTAATCGATGAAGAACTGGCTGCGCAAACGCTCGGCCAACTGCGACTGCTCCAACGCGGCGCGACGTACCTTGGGCACCAGCAGAATCAGCGGCACGGTTTCCGCCGCCACTTTGTCCAGGTTGCCGATCAATCCCAGAGAGCTATCGTTACCGCCCGCCGCCGCTGAAACGCACGACATGCCCGGACCGCTTGGCTGCACCCCGCCGCCCGCCTCCCGCTCGGCTTTGCGGTGCTTGTAGTAGAACAGCCCTCCCAGCACCGCAGCCAACAGCAAGAACACCTGCAGCGGAAAACCAGGCAGCATGCCTATCACCAAGGCCAACACTGCCGTCACCGCCAGCACGAACGGATTGCCCAGCAACTGGCTCATGATGTTGCGGCCCATGTTGTCGCTGTCGCCGTTGACGCGGGTAACGATGAAGCCGGCGCTGATGGCGATCAGGAGCGCGGGTATCTGAGCGACTAGGCCGTCGCCGATGGTCAGCATGGTATAGGTGGACAGCGCGGAGGACAGGTCCATGCCGTGCTGAGTCATCCCTACCGCGATGCCGCCAATGAAGTTGACGAAGATGATGATGATGCCGGCGATAGCGTCGCCCTTGATGAACTTCATTGCGCCGTCGAAGGAGCCGTAAAGCTGGCTCTCGCGTTCCAGCACGCTGCGGCGCTCTTTCGCGCCCTCAGCATCGACGATGCCGGCCTTGAGGTCGGCGTCGATGCTCATCTGCTTGCCGGGCATGCCGTCCAGCGAAAAACGCGCCGCCACTTCGGCCACGCGCTCCGAACCCTTGGTGATGACGATGAATTGCACGACGGTGACAATGGAAAACACCACAAAACCCACCGCCAGGCTGTCACCGATGACGAACTGGCCGAAGGTGGCTATGATGTCGCCGGCGTCCGCTTCAATCAGAATCAGACGACTGGTGCTAATCGACAGCGCCAGCCTGAACAGCGTGGTGATCAGCAACACAGATGGAAAAGTGGAAAAGCTGAGAATGCGGTCAATATAGAACGATCCCATAAAGACCAACACTGCCAATACGATGTTGAGACCGATCAGGAAGTCCACCAGATAGGTGGGCAGCGGGATGATCAACATCGCGATGATCATCACCATCAGCAGCAGAATCAGCAGTTCCGGACGCGATCTCGCGCCATTGAGCAAGGAGTTAAACACCCGGGCATCCCAAATTTTCGATCAAACTGTCATCGGCAGGCATCCTCGGAAAGCAACCCTCTCCGTAAACGCACCGAAACGAGTGTCCAACAGCGGCGCGATCGAATCCTGACGCAAATCTGATTAGCAGCCGAGAAATCCCCGCCATCGGCGCAGCGAATGCGTAGATCCTATGTAGCGTGAGAGTCGTCAAGGCCCGAGTCGTAAGATTGACGGGCCAAGACTTGCTCGATGGAGGGCATCATGGACGCAAATCACATTACCGGACCCTATAGTGGGGACATCATTCTGGCGGTGTCGCTCGAACTGTCCGCCGCCCAGTGGAAGGTCGCGCTTCACGACGGACAAAGGGAGAAGCCAGCGGTTCATTCGGTCAGCGCGCCCGAGGCCGATATGCGACTGCAGGCCGTTCTGGATCTGATTGAGCTACACAAACAGAAGTGGTCGCTGCCCTCGCACGTGCGCGTGGTTGTCAACTATGAAGCCGGGCAGGATGGATTCTGGATTCTGCGGGCGCTGTCCTCCCGTGGCATCGACTGTTATATGGTCGATGCCGCGAGCATTCCGGTGGAGCGCCACAAACGGCGTGCAAAGACAGACAGGCTTGATGCCATCAGGCTGGTCATCAATCTGCGCGCCTGGCTGCATGGCGAACGCGACCGTATGCGCGTGGTGCGCGCGCCCTCCGCGCAGGACGAAGCGTTACGTCATCTGATGCGCGATCGCGGACAGTTGCACAAGGAAGTGCTGCAGCACCGCGAGCGCATGCGCAAGCTACTCGTCACGCTGGGTTGCTGGGACGAAGTCGACCACCGGTCCTTCGCGAGGCGACTCGCAGCCGGGCAACTGAGCTGTCACGACGGCACACCATTGCCGGATGAGTTGCGCGAACGGCTGCAGCGCGAGACCGCACGCCTCGAGCTTGCCGAACAGCAGCTCGCCGCGCTTGAGCGCACACTCCAGAAGCGTCTGCCCACGCCCGTGCGGGAGCGGATCACTTACCTCAGGCGCCTCAGGGGCGTTGGTCATATCGGCGCGTCGCGCCTCATGCTCGAACTGTTCTGGCGCCAGTTCAGCAACCGTCGCCAGCTCGGTGCATGTGTGGGCCTGGTGCCGCAGCCATACGACAGCGGCCAGAGCCAGATCGATCAGGGCATCAGCAAGCAGGGAAACCGACGGGTACGTACCCAACTCGTCGAGATGGCCTGGTGCTGGCTGCGATACCAGCCCGGCAGTGCGCTGGCGCGATGGTTCAACGAGCGCACGCAAGGCACGGGACCCAGCCTGTGAGGGGACGCGGACTCCTTGGTTGGTAAGGATATTCGTGCGATTGCCCCGCCAGCTCTCAACTCACTTTGCGATTGTTGACTCGACGATACCTATAGCAAGCTAAATACTCGTGAAGCAATTGACGACTCCGATCACGGGCTTGCGCACCTGCACTGGATATCGACACTTGTGTCAAGATCCCGGTCGGATCCGTCTCTTGAGTTGAATATTGTCTGGAGAAACAGAAATATGCCGTCTCTCAAAACCCTTACGCTCGTCACAATGCTGGCCGCAGCAGCCATGCTAGCCGGTTGTGTAATGCTGCCGATTTGATCGCAGGCAGCGGCGGGCACCCAGAGGCCCCTCACGCCAAGGATTTTCCGGAAGTGCTTCTCAGCTTTCAGGATGCCTGCTGCCGCCCAGCGCACTGCCATGTCGGCATCGCGATAACGCTTCACGTGCCGCGCGACACGGCGCACCGTGCCGTTCCGGTTCACGATGAGGTTGGTCGTTGATAGGCCACGCATGAGCGTCCGGCCCGGCTCGTTCACCGTGAACGTCTCCTCCAGCCCTTCGCGCAACGTCGCCGTGGCAGGGCCGGGTGGTCGAGGACGTTGCGCAGCTTGTGCGTGCGGCAGCGCTGCACGTGGTTGCGCTCGCCGAAGAACTCCTCGATCGCAGAACGCGATGCCTTGGAGTAGTCGATCGCGAACAAGTATTCCAGGTCCGTGGACAAGCCGCGACTGATCAACCCGCGCAACTGAGGTCAGACGGAATTCGTGGAGGCCAACGGGTTAAGCAGCGATCTGATTCAGATAGAAACGCTGCGTGAACGCGACAGGCGATTGGT
>NZ_JBNCAB010000112.1:0-18169 GCF_049805555.1 Burkholderia sp. DN3021
GCGCGCGGGCAGCGCGGCGGCGGATGCTCCGCGCGGCGGCGGCGCGGCGCCGGCGGGCGGGGTGGACGTGATCGGACTGGACACGGCAAGCCTCCTGTACGGACGCGGCGGCACGGGGCCGCCGGCTGGGTCACGCGGTCACTTCTTGTAGATCCGCTTGCGGGTCTGTTCGAGCTGCGCGAGCACGGTATCGAGCTGCGCGGGATCGGCCAGGAACTGCTGCATGCCCTTCATCCCTTCGTCGGCCATTTCCTTCGTCATGTCGCGGTCGTAGAACTGCGCGACGCCGCCCTTCGTGTCGGCGAGGATCCGGAAGCCGATGCGCGAGACCGGATCGGCCGGCTCGGGCGACTTGCTGTTGGCCGACAGCGAGCCGAGGCCCTCCGCGAGCTTCGCGCCCATCTCGGGTGTTTCGACGAAGGCGAGGAACGTGTGCGCGTCGGCCTTGTTCTTCGCCTTCGTCGGGATGTGCAGCGATTCGACCGGGCCGTCTTCGGCGGTCGGCACCTTCGGGTCGATGATCGGGAAGCGGTAGTAGCCCATTTCCTGTTTCACGTTCGGCGGGAAGCCGGCGGCGATGAAGGTGCCCATCAGCATCATCGCGGCCTTGCCCTGGAACAGGAACGGCTGCGCGCCGTCGAGATCGTAGGACAGCGCGTTGTCGATGAAGTAGCCGGCATCGATCAGCGATTTCCACGTCGTGTAGACCTTCTTCACGCGCGGGTCGGTGTACGGCACGTCGCCGGCCATCAGCTGCTGGTGGAATGCGTTGCCGTTCACGCGCAGGTCGAGATAGTCGAACCAGCCGGCGAGCGTCCACGCGTCGCGGCCGCCGATCGCGACCGGCGTGATGCCGGCCGCCTTCAGCTTCTTGCATGCATCGAGAAACTGGTCCCAGGTCTTCGGCTCGTCGGCGATGCCGACCTTGCGGAACAGGTCCTTGCGGTAGAACAGCCCCCACGAGTAATAGACGGTCGGCGCCGCGTACTGCTTGCCGTTATACGACGATGCGTCGCGCGTCGACGCGTACATCGCACCCCAGCCGTTTTTCGTCCAGTCGCCGCTCAGGTCCTCGAACAGCCCGCGCTTCGCGTAGTACGCCATCCGCTCGCCCGCGTGCCAGTTCACGATGTCCGGCGCGACGGTCGTGAGCCACGCGGGGAGCTGCACCTTGTACGCTTCCTCGTCGACGAAGGTCGCCTTCACGTCGATGTCGGGATGCGCCTTGTGGAACGCGTCGAGCGTCGCCTGCCAGACCGCGCGCTGGCTGGCGCCCTTGAACGCGATGTTGATGGCCAGCGTGCCGGCGTTCGCCGGCGCGGCGGCACCGAACGAAGCGAACGCGATGGCGGCGGCCACGGCGAGCCGGGCGGCGGCGCGAAGGGGGCGATGTGTCATGGTTGTCTCCATTCCTGTGTGTCGTTGTGCGTGACCGGCGCGTCGCGGCGCCGGTGGCGGGTGCTACGAACGGCTTCGATACACGGCGACGCCTTGCGGCTCGACCTGCGCGGCGCCGAGCACGAACGCGGACGGCGGCACCGCGTCGATCGTGTGCGGCGTGCTTCCATAGTTGAATACGTAGGTCAGGCCGCCGCGCCGGCTCACGCGCACGCCGTCGCCGAGCGGCGCGGGTGCGAGGCCCGCTTCGGCCGCGACATCGGCGAACAGCCGCGCGGTGGTCGCGTCGTCGAACAGCGCGGCCCAGTAGTGCAGCGCGCCATGCGACACGCAGGCCGGATGACCGTCGGCGAAGCGCGCACGCACGACGCTGCGCGTGTCGTCGTGCAGCTCGACGAAGTCGCGCCAGTGGCGCGCATCGCCCGCGAGCGGCGAGCCGTCGCGCAGCGTGCCGTCGATCCGTTCGGTCAGGTTCGGTCGCAGCGATTCGACGCGCCACACGCGGATCGGCAGGATCGACGCGAGCGGGCCGGGCGGCAGCGCCGGCGGAATCTGCAGGTCGACGGTCTTCGAGCCGGTGCGCGGCCCGAACACGACCTGCGCACCCGAGGCGGCGAGCCGCGCCGCGAAGTCGTCCGGCACGATCGGCAGCGGCGGCACGACCACGAGCCGGTAGCCGTCGAGCGGCGCATGCGCGGAGACCACGTCGACGTCGAGGCCGAGCGAGCGCAGCGCCGAGTAGTACTCGAATGCGAAACGCGGGTAGTGGAAATCGGCGCCTTGCGGCTGCACTTCGAACAGCCACTTCGCTTCGTAGTCGTAGATCAGCGCGACCGACGCGCGCACCGGAGCGTCCGCATCCGCGCCGGCGTCGTGCACCGCCGCGATCTCGCGCGCGACGCGTTGCGCCTCGCGGCCGCCTTCGTCGAGCTGGTCGTCCGGCGTGTGCAGGCCCGCATGCATCTGCTCCTGCGCGAACGGCGCCTGCCGCCAGCGGAAGTACGACACGCAGCCGGCGCCATGCGCGAACGCCTCCCAGCTCCACAGGCGCACCATGCCCGGCAGCGGCGCGGGGTTCCAATGCGCCCAGTTCACAGGCCCCGGCTGCTGCTCCATCACCCAGAACGGCAGCTTCGACATGCCGCGATATACGTCGTGATTGAACGACGCGAAATCGGGATGGCCGGTGCGCAGCCAGCGCGCCTTCACGTCGGGCGCGAACCATTGCTCCTCGAGCGCGCCGAGCGGATAGCTGTCCCACGTCGCGATGTCGAGGTCGCGTGCCACCTCGTAGTGATCGAACTCGGTGAACAACTGCATGAAGTTGTGCGCGACGGGCCGCCCCGGCGAGTGCGCGCGGATCACGTCGACCTGCATCCGGTGATAGCGTGCGACTTCGTCGGACGCGAAGCGCCGGTAGTCGAGGCGATGCGTCGGATGGGCCTCGGTCACGGTGCCGACGGGCGCATCGACTTCGTCGAAGTTGCGATACTCCATGCTCCAGAACACGGTGCCCCACGCGCGGTTCAGCGCGCCGATCGTGCCGTAGCGTGCCTTCAGCCATTCGCGAAAACGCACGAGCGCGGCCGGCGAGTAGCTGACGACGGTCTGGTGGCAACCCAGCTCGTTGTCGGTCTGCCAGTAGCGCACGGCCGGATGGCGGCCGTAGCGTTCGGCGACCGCGGTGCAGATCTGGCGCGACGCTTCGAGATAGGTCGGCGACGAGAAGTCGTAGTGGCGGCGCGAACCGAACGCGCGCGGCCGGCCGTCCGCGCCGATCGCGAGGATGTCGGGATGACGGTCGACCAGCCATTTCGGCGGCGTCGCGGTCGGCGTGCACATCACGATCTCGAGGCCTGCCGCGCCGAGCACGTCGACCGCGCGATCGAGCCAGCCCCAGTCGTATTCGCCCGGCGACGGCTCGATGCGGCTCCATGCGAATTCGGCGATCCGCACCTGCTCGATGCCGAGCGCTTTCATCCGGCGGGCGTCGTTCGCCCACATCGATTCCGGCCAGTGTTCCGGGTAGTAGCAGACTCCGAGGCGCATACGCGATCCTTAAGCGTAGTGATGGACGTGGACGTCGGCGCACGCGGGCACCGCGCGGCCGTCTTCGGTGAAGAGATGGCAGGCCGCGGCCGGCGCATGCACGGGCACGCGCTCGCCGCTGTGCACCTGTGCGTCGCCGGGCACCTTCGCGATCAGCGGCGCGCCGCCGGGCTGGTCGAGGTGCACGTAGGTCTGTTCGCCCAGGCGTTCGACGAGCGCGACGTCGCGCACCAGCGTCGTCGCGTCGTGCGCGGCGCCGAGCGTCAGGTGCTCGGGGCGAATGCCGAGCGTCACGGTTGCGCCGGCATCGAGCGCGGAGCCGTCGCGCGGCAGCGTGAAGGTTTCGCCGGAAGGTGCGACGGTGACGGTCGTGCGGCGGGCATCGGACGCCGTGACGACGGCCGGCAGGAAGTTCATGCGCGGCGAGCCGATGAAGCCGGCGACGAAGCGGCTGGCCGGATGGTGGTAGAGGTCGAGCGGCGCGCCGACCTGCGCGATGCTGCCGTGCTGCGCGGTATCCGCGCCGGCGTGCAGCAGCACGATCCTGTCGGCGAGCGTCATCGCTTCGGTCTGGTCGTGCGTCACGTAGACGACGCTCGCGCGTTCGAACTGCCGGTGCAGCCGCGCGATCTCGATGCGGGTCTGGCCGCGCAGCGCCGCGTCGAGATTCGACAGCGGTTCGTCGAACAGGAATACGCCGGGCTCGCGCACGATCGCGCGGCCGATCGCGACGCGCTGCCGCTGGCCGCCCGACAGCGCCTTCGGCTTGCGCTCGAGCAGCGTGTCGAGCTGCAGGATGCGTGCGGCATCGCGCACCTTCCGGTCGATCTCGGCTTTCGGCACGCGCGCGAGCTTCAGCCCGAACGCCATGTTTTCATAGACCGTCATGTGCGGAAACAGCGCGTAGCTCTGGAACACCATCGCGACGCCGCGCTCGGCGGCCGGCACGTCGTCGACGCGGCGGCCGTCGATCGACAGCTCGCCCGCGCTCAGGTCCTCGAGCCCGGCAATCATGCGCAGCAGCGTCGACTTGCCGCATCCGGACGGCCCGAGGAACACGCAGAACTCGTGCGCGCCGATCTCCAGATCGACGTCGCGAATGACCGGCGCGTGATCGCCATAGGCTTTCTGCACGCGTCGCATCGAGATGCTCGCCATTGTCTCCGCTCCATGTTCTAATGCGCCGTCATGATTGCTTAAGCGCTTAATCATCGCGATCAAAAAAAGAGGCGATCCGATCGCGGCCGAGTCGCGCCCGATGGTCGGGCGGCAAGGTGTCCGGCGATAGTGCGCCGCTTCGGTGAGCGAAGCAAATACTGGATCGACGTCTCATATAGTGAGCAAACGATGGCGACACTGGATGAAGTTGCACGCTGCGCCGGCGTGACGGCCGCGACGGTATCGAACGTGCTGCGCGACCGCGGCCGGGTGGGCGAGGCCACGCGTGCACGGGTGCTGGAAGCCGTGCAGGCGCTCGGGTATCGGCCGCATCTCGCCGCGCGGGCGCTGGCGGAAGGGCGCGCGCCGACGGTCGCGCTGATGGTATCGAGCATCGCGAACCCGTTTTATCCGGAGTTCGCGCTGGCGGTCGAGCGCGCGGTGCGCCGCAACGGGCAGTTCCTGATCGTCTGCAATACGAACGAAGATCCGTTGCAGGGGCGCGCGTACCTCGACCAGATCGCCGGCACGATTTCCGAAGGCATTCTCGTGACCAACGCGAACCTGCATCTGCCGGATCTGCTCGACGTGGCGCGGCGCGGCGTGCCGGTCGTGCTGTGCCTGTGGGAGCGGCCCGACGCGCCGCCCGACGGATTGCCGTGCGTGGCCATCGATTTCCGCGAGGCGGGGCGGATTGCGACGCGGCATCTGCTCGAACTCGGGCACGAGCGCATCGGCGTGATCGTCGGCGGGGCGGCGAGCGGCGTGCAGGCGGCGCGTTACGACGGTTTCGTCGACGTGATGCGCGAAGCGGGGCTCGACGCGTCGATCGTCGCGGCCGAGCACGATTCGATCGAAGGCGGCGTGCGCGCGGCGGGCCGGCTGCTCGACGCGCATCCACGGCTGACCGCGCTGGTCGCCACCAACGACCTGCCGGCGATCGGCGCAATGCATGCGGCGGCCGATCGCGGCAGGCGCGTGCCCGGCGACCTGTCGATCGTCGGCATGACCGACATCCATCTGGCAAGCGACACGCGCCCCACGCTGACGACCGTCGCGATTCCGACCGCCGAGGCTGCCGGCCTCGCGGTCGAATTGCTCAACGCGCTGCGCGAGGCGGGCGGCCGCAGCGACGATGCATCGCGCGTGCGGACCGCGTCGCTGCCGCGGCTGGTGGTGCGAGGTACGACTGGCCGCGTGCCGAGTGAGAGTGCGCCGCGGTAAATATCGCGCGTGGCGGCGCCGAGCGCTTTGGGTTTGCCGACGCAATCGGCGCGACCCGGCGCGCAGCCGCGTGCGGTGCGGAAAACGGCAAACGCGGCGCCGGCCTCAACCGCCTTCGACGAGTCGCATCACGATGCTTCTGGCCGATTCGAGATGCGCGACCGTCATCGAACGGGCGGCGCGCGCATTGCGCTCGCGGCACGCCTTCAGGATGTCGTCGTGCTCGACCTGGAACGACGGCGTATCCGCGAGCAGCGTGGCCTGCAGGCGCTCGTAGCGTTCGACCTGGCTGCGCAGCTCCCCGATCGTCTTCAACTGCCGCGCGTTGCCGCAGCACGAATACAGCAACGCGTGGAATTCGCGGTTCAGTTCCCCTTGCCGGCGCGGCACGGTCGCGTCGCCGAGCAGGCGATGAACGAGTTCGGCGCGCGCGAGCGTTTCGTCGTCGAGCCGCTTCACGCTCCGGTAGATCGCATCGCCTTCGAGCAGCGCGCGCAGATCGTAGATTTCCTGCACGTCCGACGCGCTCAGCATGCGCACGACGGCGCCGCGATTCCTGAAGATGTCCAGCAACCCTTCGCGTTCCAGACGCTGGATGGCCTCGCGCATCGGAATCCGGCTGATGCCGAACCGGTCGGCCAGGTCGCGCTCGACGAGCCGCTCGCCGGCTTCCAGCTCGCCGTTGACGATCATGTCCCGCAGCGATGCGGCCACCGCGTCCGCCGTGGAGTCGAGTTTGGCTTCCATGCCTGCGTGTTCCTCACTTCATTTTGGAATAATGGTATACCAAACGGAATTCCGGTGCCAAAATGGCGGCCATTGGCGGGCTCCGTAAATGAAATCCGGCCCGGTGGAAGCAACCGACATCAATGGAGAGCGAGATGGCATCTGGCGAACACAAGTACCGCGTCGCAGTGCAGTGGACGGGCAACCGCGGCACCGGCACGTCGGGGTATCGCGAGTATGGTCGCGATCATGTGATCCGTGCCGGTTCGAAGCCGGACATTCCCGGTTCGTCGGATGCGGCCTTCCGCGGCGACGCGTCGCGCTGGAACCCGGAAGACCTGCTGCTGGCGTCGGCATCGGCGTGCCACAAGCTCTGGTACCTGCATCTGTGCGCCGAGGCCGGTATCCGCGTGCTCGCGTATGTCGACAACGCGGAAGGGACGATGCTCGACAGCCCCGAGCACGGGCGCTTCACCGAAATCGTGCTGCGCCCGCACGTGACCATCCAGGCCGGCGACGATCGCGAGCGGGCGGAACGCCTGCATCACGATGCGCACGCGAAGTGCTATATCGCGAATTCGGTCAACTTCCCGATCCGCTGCGAACCGGCGATCGAGTTTGCAGCCGCGTGACGCGTCGGCAATGGAAATCCCGACGAAGCCTTGCCACACCTCCGGCGACGCAAGCAGGGCGCCGCACTTCGTGCTCGAAGAAATCACCGTGAGCGGGCAACACACCTCGCCGCCGCGTCACAGCGCGACGCCGTAAACCTCGCGCGCAGCCGCGCGGATCGCGTCGGCCATCACCGTGACGGCCGGCGAATGCAGCCGGTCGGTGCGCGTGATGATCCCGAAATCGTCCATCCGGCAATCCATCTCCAGCGGCAGCACCGTGACGATCCCGTGCCGCGCGTAGTAGCGCGCGACGTCTTCGGCCAGCACCGCGATCATGTCGCTCTGTTCGAGCAGCTGCGTGATGAACAGCAGCGCGGACGTCTCGACCAGGTTCGCCGGCGGCGCGAGGCTCGCGCGCTGGAACACGAGTTCGAAGCGATGGCGCAGCACGCTGCCGGCCGGCGGCACGACCCACGCGGCGCGCTGCACGTCCGCGAGCGACAGCGGCGCCTGCGCGAGCAGCGGATGGCCGGGCCGCACGACCGCCGCCACCGTTTCGCCGATCAGCGGCTCGTAGCGCAGCCGCAGCTTGTCGTGTTCGGCGGAGAGCCGGCCGAGCACGATGTCGATCTTGTCCTGCGCGAGATGTTCGAGCAGCACGTTGCTGGTGTCGATCTCGACCGACACGTGCAGGCCCGCATGCGTGCCCTTCACGGCGGCGACGGCCGGCGGCACGAGCCGCAGGCCCGGCGACGTGATCGCGCCCACCGCCACGTGCCCGAGATGGCCGGCCTTCAGCGCGGCCAGTTCCTCGCGCGCCTGGTCGAGGCTGCCGAGCGCCGCGCGCGCGTGGCGGATCAGCGCGTCGCCGTACAGCGTCGGCCGCATCCCGCGCGGCAGGCGCTCGAACAGCACCGCGCCGATCGATTCCTCGAGTTCGCGCAGCAGCTTCGACGCGGCCGGCTGCGTCATGTTCAGCGCGGCCGCCGCGCGATGAATGCTGCCTTCGTCGGCGAGCGCGACGACCAGCAGGAGCTGGCGGGTTTTCAGGCGGCTGCGGTTTCCCCACGGGCTGGCGTCAGTCATCGTACGGGTTTATATCGATATCGGAATCGATATCGTAATCGCCTAAAACGTCATTAGCGAGTTATCAAAATTCTGCCTAGACTGCGCCGGTATCCCGTCACCACAGGACTGACGATGTCGGCAACAAAACCCAGGCTGCGCTCCACCCAATGGTTCGGCACGAATGACAAGAACGGCTTCATGTACCGGAGCTGGATGAAGAACCAGGGCATCCCCGATCACGAGTTCGACGGCCGGCCGGTCATCGGCATCTGCAACACGTGGTCCGAACTGACGCCGTGCAACGCGCACTTCCGCAAGCTCGCCGAGCACGTGAAGCGCGGGATCTCCGAGGCGGGCGGTTTCCCGGTCGAGTTCCCGGTGTTCTCGAACGGCGAATCGAACCTGCGGCCGTCGGCGATGCTCACGCGCAACCTCGCGTCGATGGACGTCGAGGAGGCGATTCGCGGCAACCCGATCGACGCGGTCGTGCTGCTCGCCGGCTGCGACAAGACGACGCCCGCGCTGCTGATGGGCGCGGCGAGCTGCGACGTGCCGGCGATCGTCGTGTCGGGCGGGCCGATGCTGAACGGCAAGCTGGAAGGCAAGAACATCGGTTCGGGCACGGCCGTGTGGCAGTTGCACGAGGCGCTGAAGGCCGGCGAGATCGACCTGCATCACTTCCTGTCGGCCGAAGCCGGCATGTCGCGCTCGGCCGGCACCTGCAACACGATGGGCACCGCATCGACGATGGCGTGCATGGCCGAGGCGCTCGGCGTCACGCTGCCGCACAACGCGGCGATTCCGGCCGTCGATTCGCGCCGCTATGTGCTCGCACACATGTCGGGCATCCGCATCGTCGAGATGGCGCTCGAAGGGCTCGTGCTGTCGAAGGTGCTGACGCGCGCCGCGTTCGAGAACGCGATCCGCGCGAACGCGGCGATCGGCGGCTCGACCAATGCGGTGATTCACCTGAAGGCGATCGCGGGCCGCATCGGCGTGCCGCTCGAGCTCGAGGACTGGATGCGCATCGGTCGCGACACGCCGACGATCGTCGACCTGATGCCGTCGGGCCGCTTCCTGATGGAGGAGTTCTATTACGCGGGCGGGCTGCCGGCCGTGCTGCGCCGGCTCGGCGAAGGCGGGCTGCTGCCGAACCCGGACGCGTTGACGGTGAACGGCAAGTCGCTGTGGGACAACGTGCGCGAAGCGCCGAACTACGACGACGAAGTGATCCGCCCGCTCGACCGGCCGCTGATCGCGGACGGCAGCATCCGTATCCTGCGCGGCAATCTCGCGCCGCGCGGCGCGGTGCTGAAGCCGTCGGCGGCGAGCCCCGAGCTGCTCAAGCATCGCGGCCGCGCGGTCGTGTTCGAGAACCTCGAACACTACAAGGCCACGATCAACGACGAAGCGCTCGACGTCGACGCGAGCTCCGTGCTCGTGCTGAAGAATTGCGGGCCGCGCGGTTATCCGGGCATGGCCGAGGTCGGCAACATGGGGCTGCCGCCGAAGCTGCTGCGCCAGGGCGTGAAGGACATGGTGCGGATTTCCGACGCGCGGATGAGCGGCACCGCGTACGGCACGGTCGTGCTGCACGTCGCGCCGGAGGCCGCCGCCGGCGGGCCGCTCGCGGCCGTGCGCAACGGCGACTGGATCGAGCTCGACTGCGAGGCCGGCACGCTGCATCTCGACATCACGGATGACGAACTGCAGCGCCGCCTGTCGGACGTCGATCCGACTGCGGCGCCGGGCGTGGCCGGCCAGCTCGGCAAGGGCGGCTACGCGCGGCTGTATATCGATCACGTGCTGCAGGCCGACGAGGGGTGCGACCTCGACTTCCTGGTCGGCACGCGCGGCGCGGAAGTGCCGAGCCACTCGCATTGAGCGGCAGGCGCGAAACGAGGCACAGGTGAAGCAGGACAGACCGGCGACGACACCGGCGCAGCCCACCCATGGAGACACGATGACGACGACGCAGCACCCGTCCGCGACACCGGCCGCGGCTCAATCCGGCCCATCGGCCGCCGTCGACGAACGGCAGTTGATGCGCACGCTCACGCGCAGGCTGGTGCCGTTTCTCGCGTTGATCTACGTGGTGGCCTATGTCGACCGCACGGTCGTCGGCTTCGCGAAGCTGCACATGAACGCGGCCGTCGGCCTGAGCGACGCGGCGTACGGGCTCGGTGCGGGCCTGTTCTTCATCGGCTATTTCCTGTGCGAGGTGCCGAGCAATCTCGCGCTCGGCCGCTTCGGCGCGCGCGTGTGGTTCGCGCGCATTCTCGCGACGTGGGGCGTGATCACGATGGCGATGGCGCTCGTGCAGGGGCCGGCCAGCTTCTACGCGTTGCGCTTCCTGCTCGGCGCGGCCGAAGCCGGCCTGTATCCGGGCATCCTGTATTTCCTCACGCAGTGGTTTCCGATGCGCGGCCGCGCGCGCGTGATCGGTCTGCTCGTGCTCGCGCAGCCGATCGCCGGCATCGTGACGGGGCCGCTCGCGGGTTGGCTGCTGTCGACGCACGGGCTGTTCGGGCTGTCGAACTGGCAGACGCTGTTCGTCGTCAGCGGCCTGCCGGCCGTGCTGCTCGTGTGGCCGACGCTGCGGCTGCTGCCCGAAGCGCCGGACCGCGCGCGCTGGCTGAACGATGACGAGCGGCGCTGGATCGCGCGCCAGCTCGCCGCCGATCGCGACACGTGCCGCCCCGATGCGCACCGCAATCCGCTCGCCACGCTGGCCGACCGGCGCGTGCTGCTGCTCGCGGCGCTGTTCCTGCCGTTCCCGCTGTGCATCTACGGGCTGTCGCTGTGGCTGCCGACGATCATTCACGCGTTCGGCGCGGGCGACGCGGCCACCGGCCTGCTGTCCGCCGTGCCGTATCTGTTCGCGGTGATCGGGCTGCTGGTCGTGCCGCGTCATTCGGATCGCACGCGTGAACGCTACTGGCACATCGTCGTCGTGTCGGCCGCCGCGGCGCTGACGATGGCCGCGAGCGCATGGGTGCGGCAGCCTGCACTGCAGTTCCTGTTCATCTGCCTCACGGCGTTCTCGCTTTACTCGATCCAGGCCGTCGTATGGGCGCTGCCCGGCGAATTCCTGACCGGGACGAGCGCGGCGGTGGGCATCGCCGCGATCAATTCGCTCGCGAATCTCGGCGGTTATGTCGGGCCGTACGGCATCGGCCTGATCAAGCAGGCGACCGGCAGCCTCGCGGCCGGCCTGTATTTCCTCGCGGCGACGCTGCTGTTCGCGGTGCTGATCACGTTCGTGGTCCGCGCGACGCTGCGCGCGCCGCAGCCGGCCGCGGGCGCGCTTGCCCGCGAATCCTGAACGCTTTGTTTTCCGACTGAACGCCGATTCGACCGACGCAGGACCAGAACATGACATCGAGCAGCACGCCGCGCTATCGCGGCATCTTCCCCGTCGTCCCGACGACGTTTTCCGACACCGGCGAGCTCGATCTCGCGAGCCAGAAGCGCGCGGTCGATTTCATGATCGACGCGGGCTCGGACGGGCTGTGCATCCTCGCGAACTTCTCCGAGCAGTTCGCGATCGCCGATGACGAGCGCGACGTGCTCACGCGCACGATCCTCGAACACGTGGCGGGCCGCGTGCCGGTGATCGTCACGACGTCGCACTACAGCACGCAGGTGTGCGCGGCGCGCAGCCTGCGCGCGCAGCAGCTCGGCGCGGCGATGGTGATGGCGATGCCGCCGTATCACGGCGCGACGTTCCGCGTGCCCGAGGCGCAGATCTTCGATTTCTATGCACGCGTGTCCGACGCGATCGAGATCCCGATCATGATCCAGGACGCGCCCGCGAGCGGCACGGCGCTGTCGGCGCCGTTCCTCGCGCGGATGGCGCGGGAGATCGAGCAGGTCGCGTACTTCAAGATCGAGACGCCCGGTGCGACGAACAAGCTGCGCGAGCTGATCCGGCTCGGCGGCGATGCGGTCGAAGGGCCGTGGGACGGCGAGGAGGCGATCACGCTGCTTGCCGATCTGCACGCGGGCGCGACCGGCGCGATGACGGGCGGCGCGTATCCGGACGGCATCCGGCCGATCCTCGAAGCATGGCGCGGAGGGCGCCACGACGACGCGTACGCGCGCTACCAGGCGTGGCTGCCGCTGATCAATCACGAGAACCGCCAGTCCGGGATCCTTACCGCGAAGGCGCTGATGCGCGAAGGCGGCGTGATCGCGTGCGAGCGGCCGCGGCATCCGATGCCGGAACTGCATCCGGACACGCGCGCGGAACTGCTCGCGATCGCGCGCCGGCTCGATCCGCTCGTGCTGCGCTGGGCCCACTGAGCGATATGCGAAGGAGGAATGCACGATGAGCAAGCAGGTTTCGCTGGGCGTCGTCGGGATCGGCAAGATCGCGCGCGACCAGCATCTTCCGGCGATCGCCGCCGAACCGGGTTTCGCGCTGACCGCGTGCGCGAGCCGCCACGCGGAAGTCACCGGCGTGCGCAACTATCAGGACCTGCGCGCGTTGCTGGCCGCCGAGCCGGAGCTCGATGCGGTGTCGCTGTGCGCGCCGCCGCAGGTGCGCTACGCTCAGGCGCGCGCCGCGCTCGAAGCCGGCAAGCACGTGATGCTCGAGAAGCCGCCGGGCGCGACGCTCGGCGAAGTGGCCGTGCTGGAGGCGCTCGCGCGCGAGCGCGGCCTCACGCTGTTCGCGACCTGGCATTCGCGCTGCGCGAGCGCGGTGGAGCCCGCACGCGCGTGGCTCGCGACGCGCACGATCCGCGCGGTGCAGGTGCGCTGGAAGGAGGACGTGCGGCGCTGGCATCCGGGGCAGCAGTGGATCTGGGAGCCCGGCGGCCTCGGTGTGTTCGATCCGGGTATCAACGCACTGTCGATCGTCACGCGGATCCTGCCGCGCGAGCTCGTGCTGCGCGAGGCGACGCTGTTCGTGCCGAGCGACGTGCAGACGCCGATCGCGGCCGAACTCGATTGCGCGGACACCGACGGCGTGCCCGTGCGCGCGGAATTCGACTGGCGGCACGGCCCGGTCGAGCAATGGGAGATCGCGGTCGATACGGCCGACGGCGTGCTCGCGATCAGCCGCGGCGGCGCGCAATTGTCGATTGCCGGCGAGCCGGTCGAGATCGGCCCCGAGCGCGAGTATCCTGCGCTGTACGCGCAGTTCCGCGCGCTGATCGCGCGCGGCGAAAGCGACGTCGACGTGCGGCCGCTGCGGCTCGTCGCCGACGCGTTTCTATTCGGCCGGCGCGTCCAGACCGACGCGTTCGGCCGCTGAACGTGCCGGCGCGCTTCGCCGCGACCGCGCACGACAAATGATGAAGACCCAAATCGATACCAGGAGACACCACATGACCCGCACGACTCACACGATTCGCCGACACACCCTGCGCGCGCTGCTGGCCGCGCTTTGCATCGCGCCGCTCGGCATGCAGGGCGCCGCGCGCGCCGACGCGCCGCTGAAGATCGGCTTCCTGGTGAAGATGCCCGAGCAGGCATGGTTCATCAACGAGCAGAACGCGGCGTCCGCGCTCGGCCAGAAGGAGAATTTCTCGGTCGTGAAGATCGGCACGCCCGACGGCGAGAAGGTGCTGGCCGCGATCGACAACCTCGGCTCGCAGGGCGCGCAGGGCTTCGTGATCTGCGCACCCGACGTGCGCCTCGGCCCGGCGATTGCCTCGCGCGCGAAGCGCTACAACATGAAGTTCGTGACCGTCGACGACCAGCTCGTCGATTCGAGCGGCAAGCCGCTCGCGAACGTGCCGCACCTCGGGATGTCGGCGACCAAGATCGGCAACCAGGTTGGCCAGGCGATCGCCGACGAGATGAAGCGGCGCGGCTGGAAGCCCGAGGAAGTCGGCGCGCTGCGGGTCACGAACTACGAGCTGCCGACCGCGAAGCTGCGCACCGACGGCGCGACGCAGGCGCTGCTCGCGAACGGCTTCCGCAAGGAGAACATCTTCGACGCGCCGCAGAAGACGACCGACGACGAAGGCGGCTTCAGCGCGGCCGCGCCGGTGCTCGCGCGGCATCCGAACGTGAAGAAATGGGTGATCTACGCGTTGAACGAGGAAACCGTGCTCGGCGCGGTGCGCGCGACCGAGCAGCTGCACATCCCGGCGGCCGACGTGATCGGCGTCGGCATCAACGGCGCGGGCGAAGCGTTCGCCGAGTTCCAGAAGAAGGAGCCGACCGGCTTCTACGGGACGATCGCGGTCAGCTCGACGAACCACGGCAAGGACAGCACGCAGAACCTCGTCGACTGGATCCGCAACGGCAAGACGCCGGCGGCCGACACGCAGACGAGCGGCAAGCTGATGACGCGCGCGAACTGGCAGGCCGTGCGCGCCGAGCTCGGCATCTGAGCGCGCGGGGCGAAAACGCAATGACGATGCAGACGATGACGGCCGTGTCCCGCCACGACGACGCTGAAGCCGGCGCGGCCGCCGGCCCGCTGCTCGCGCTCGACGGCATCACGGTGACGTTCCCGGGCGTGCGCGCGCTCGACGCCGTGTCGCTGTCGGTGCGCGCGGGCGAGGTGCACGGGCTGATGGGCGAGAACGGCGCGGGGAAATCGACGCTGCTGAAAGTGCTGTCCGGCGTGAACCAGCCGCAGGCCGGCACGCTGACGCTGAACGGCACGGTGCAGCGCTTCGCGTCGACGCGTGCCGCGCTCGAAGCCGGCATCGCGATCATCTACCAGGAGCTGCATCTGGTGCCCGAGCTGACGGTCGCCGAGAACCTGATGCTCGGGCAGTTGCCGAGCCGGCTCGGCGTGGTCGACGAGCGCGTGCTCGCCGCGCGTGCGCTCGATGCGCTCGAGCGGCTCGGCGAGCATATCGATCCGGGCATTCCGGTGAAGTATCTGTCGATCGGCCAGCGCCAGATGATCGAGATCGGCAAGGCCCTGATGCGCGACGCGCGCGTGATCGCGTTCGACGAACCGACGAGCTCGCTGTCCGCGCGCGAGACCACGCAGCTGTTCCGGATCATCCGCGCGCTGCGCGCGGAAGGCCGCGCGATCATCTACGTCACGCACCGGATGGAGGAAGTCTACGAACTGTGCGACCGCGTGACCGTGTTCCGCGACGGCCGCCGGATCGACACGTTCGATTCGGTCGCCGATCTCGATCGCGACCGGCTGATCGGCTGCATGGTCGGCCGCTCGATCGAGGACGTGTACGGCTACCGGCCGCGCGCGGCCGGCGACGTGCTGATCGAGGCGAAGGGGCTGGCGGGCCCCGGGCTGTCCGAACCCGTGTCGTTCACCGCGCGACGCGGCGAGATCGTCGGCTTTTTCGGGCTCGTCGGCGCGGGCCGATCGGAGCTGATGAAGCTGCTGTACGGCGCGGTGCGCCCGAGTGCCGGGCACGTCGAGCTGGGCGGGCGTCGCGTCGCGTTTGCCAGCCCGCGCGACGCGGTGCGCGCCGGCATCGCGCTGTGCCCGGAAGACCGCAAGCAGGAAGGCATCGTCGCGATCGCGTCGGTGGCCGACAACCTGAACATCAGCGCGCGCCGGCATTTCAGCCCGGCGCGCATGCTGCTCGACGCGCGGCGCGAGCGCGAGCTCGCGCAACGCTACATCGAGCGGCTCGCGATCAAGACCCGCGACGGCGACACGCCGATCGGCGCGCTGTCCGGCGGCAACCAGCAGAAGGTCGTGCTGGCGCGCTGGCTGGCCGAGCGCATCGACGTGTTCCTGATGGACGAGCCGACGCGCGGCATCGACGTCGGCGCGCGCGCGGAAATCTACAACCTGTTCTACGAACTCGCGGAAGCGGGCCGCACGGTGATCCTCGTGTCGAGCGATCTGGCCGAAGTGATCGGCGTGTCGGACCGGATCATCGTGATGAAGGAAGGACGGATCGCGGGCGAAGTGGAGAAGGCGCAGGCGACGCCCGATGCGCTGATCAAGCTCGCGCTGCCGCGCTAGCGGCTTGCTGTTCAACCGGAATGCAAAAGATATGAGCCAGGCAATGCAACCCCAACGTACTTCCCCGTCCCCCGATGCCGCTGCCGCGCCCACGAGGGCGCGCGGCGGCGTGTGGCAGCTGATCAACCGCTCCGGCATCGTGATGGTGTTTCTCGTGCTGTTCGCGACGCTGTCGCTGACGGTGCCGGACTTCCTCACGCCGCGCAACATCCAGGGCCTGCTGCTGTCGGTCACGCTGATCGGCTCGATCGCGGTGACGATGATGTTCGTGCTCGCGCTCGGCGAGGTCGACCTGTCGGTCGCGTCGATCGTCGCGTTCTCGGGCGTCGTCGCGTCGACGCTGATCACCGCGACGCACAGCGTGCTGTTCGGCATCGTGGCCGGCGTGCTCGCGGGCGGCGCGGTCGGGCTCGTGAACGGCGTGCTGATCGCGCGCTACCGGATCAATTCGCTGATCGTCACGCTCGCGATGATGGAAGTCGTGCGCGGGCTCGCGTTCATCACGTCGAACGGCGACGCGGTGATGATCTCCGAGGAACGTTTCTTCGAACTCGGGTCCGGCTCGTTCCTCGGCATTTCGTATCCGATCTGGAGCAACATCATCGGCTTCGTCGTGTTCGGCTTCCTGCTGCGCAAGACGGTGTTCGGCAAGAACGTGCTCGCCGTCGGCGGCAACGGCGAGGCCGCGCTGCTCGCGGGGCTGCCGGTGATGCGCATCAAGATCACCGTGTTCGTGCTGCAGGGGCTCGTGACGGGCTTTGCCGGCGTGATGCTCGCGTCGCGGATGAGCCTCGGCGATCCGAAGACGTCGGTCGGCCTCGAACTCGGCGTGATCTCCGCATGCGTGCTCGGCGGCGTGTCGCTGACGGGCGGCGTCGCGACGATTTCCGGCGTGCTGGTGGGCGTGCTGATCATGGGCTCCGTGCAGGATGCGATGAGCCTGCTGAACGTGCCGACGTTTTACCAATATCTGATACGCGGCGGAATTCTGTTGCTCGCGGTGCTGTTCGACCAGTATCGTCGCAACCAGCGGCGCGCGATGAAGATCTGACGAAAGCGCGGCCGCCCGCGAACACGACAGATATCGGGAGACGGCATGCAACAGACTCATCCGGCCGCGTCGGCGACGCTGCTGGCCGACAGCCGCAACACGCTCGGCGAAGGCGCGACGTGGTGCGATGCGACGCACGCGCTGTACTGGACGGACATCGAAGGCGCGCGGTTGTGGCGATGCCGCGCGGACGGTTCCGACCTCGCGCACTGGCCGATGCCCGAGCGGCTCGCGTGTTTCGCGCTGACCGACGATCCGGACGTGCTGCTCGTCGGGCTCGCGACGCATCTCGCGTTCTTCGACCTGCGCAGCGGTGCGTTCACGCGGATCGTCGACGTCGAATCCGACCTGCCGACGCGGCTGAACGATGGCCGCTGCGACCCGTTCGGCGCGTTCGTGTTCGGGATGAAGGACGAAGGCGGCGAGCCGCCGCGTGCGGTTGGTGGCTTCTATCGGCTCAATGCCGACCTCACGCTCGAACGGCTCGCGTTGCCGGCGGCGGCGATCGCGAACAGCATCGCGTTCTCGCCGGACGGTTCGAAGATGTATTTCTGCGATTCGCTGGTGCGCGAGATTTTCGTCTGCGATTACCGCGCGGGCGGCGACGTCGCGAACGTGCAGCCGTTCGCGCGCCTGACCGATGCGGACGGCGACCCGGACGGTTCGACGATCGATCGCGACGGCGGCCTGTGGAACGCGCAGTGGGGCGGCAGGCGGGTGGTGCGCTACGGGCCGGATGGCGTCGAGACGGAGCGCGTCGACGTGCCGACCGCGCAGCCGAGCTGCGCGGCGCTCGATGGCGAAGGCCGCCTGTACGTGACGAGCGCGCGCGCCGGGTTGAGCGACGACGCGCTGGCCAGCGACGCGCATGCGGGCGGCGTGTTCGTCGCGCAGACGCGGCATGCGGGGCTGCCGACCGCGCGGTTCATGCCGACGCGCGCAACCTGAGCGCCACGGTGCGGCCGG
>NZ_JBNCAB010000113.1:0-17612 GCF_049805555.1 Burkholderia sp. DN3021
CCTAGGGGATTCGAACCCCTGTACTCACCGTGAAAGGGTGATGTCCTAGGCCTCTAGACGAAGGGGACAACGTACTGCTTACATCCTTAATACAAAAGCCCGCTCAAAAACGTCTTGAACGGGCTTCGTTCTGGCGGAGCGGACGGGACTCGAACCCGCGACCCCCGGCGTGACAGGCCGGTATTCTAACCGACTGAACTACCGCTCCAACTTCCTTACCCAACCCGCAGGACGTCGGTTACGTTCCTGCAAGCCTCGCGACACTTCTACGAAACGCCGCTGAATCTGGCGTCCCCTAGGGGATTCGAACCCCTGTACTCACCGTGAAAGGGTGATGTCCTAGGCCTCTAGACGAAGGGGACAAAATCTTTTCAGATCTGTCTGACTTTCGCTATTCACTTCTCATCAACAGCGAAGGCCGGAATTCTAACTGCTTTAGATCATTCTGTGAAGCATTTATTACTACAACTACTGCTTCGCAAACCAATCCAATTTGTTCTGTTGGTGGAGGTAAGCGGGATCGAACCGCTGACCTCTTGCATGCCATGCAAGCGCTCTCCCAGCTGAGCTATACCCCCTTGCAGAACAGAAATGAGATTATATGGACCGACTTTGAACTTGTAAATACCCTTTTTGCGATTCGAGCGAAATTTTTTGCGAAGCCGCCGCGATCTCGCGCGCAGACAGCTTCGCTCACGCACGAACCTCAGGCCAGCGCGGCCTCGATGCGCGACACCACGACGTCGCGACCGAACAGCACGAGCACCGCATCGATCGACGGCGTGTGCGTCGTACCCGCCACCAGCAGGCGCACCGGCATCGCGAGTTGCGGCATCTTCAGCTTGTGCGTGCCGAGCGTCGCCTTCAGCGCGGCGGACACCGCTTCCTTCGTCCAGTCGGCCGCCTTCAGCGCGACGACGAGATCGGCCAGTGCCGGCCGCACCGCATCGGTCACGTGCTGCGCGATCGCATCGGCCTCCGGTGCCGGCACGCGGTAGAACATTGCGGCGCCTTCCGCGATCTCCTTGACCGTCGTCGCGCGATCCTTCATCAGGCCGACCACGGCGTCGAGCGCCGGGCCCGTCGCGAGCGCCGCGTCGTCGATACCGAGCGCGTCGAGGAACGGCTTCGCGAGCGCGGCGAGGCGCGCGTTGTCGGCTTCCTTGATGTAATGCGCGTTCAGCCAGCTCAGCTTGCTGTGGTCGTACTGCGCGGGCGACTTGCCGAGATGCTCGAGATCGAACCATTCGACGAACTGCTCGCGCGAGAAGATCTCCGCGTCGCCGTGCGACCAGCCGAGGCGCGCGAGATAGTTGACGACCGCTTCGGGCAGGAAGCCTGCGTCGCGATACGCCATCACGCTCATCGCGCCATGCCGCTTGCTCATCTTCTCGCCCTGCTCGTTCAGCACGGTCGGCAGGTGCGCATAGACGGGCGCCTCGCCGCCGAGCGCATTCAGGATGTTGATCTGGCGCGGCGTGTTGTTCACGTGGTCGTCGCCACGGATCACGTGCGTGATGCCCATGTCCATGTCGTCCACCACCACGCAGAAGTTGTAGATCGGCGTGCCGTCCGGGCGCGCGATCACGAGGTCGTCGAGTTCTTCGTTCGAGATCTCGACGCGGCCCTTCACGGCGTCGTCCCACACGACCGTGCCGGTCAGCGGATTGCGGAAGCGCAGCACGGGCTTCACGCCTGCCGGCGGCTCGGGCAGCACCTTGCCGGGCTCCGGACGCCACGTGCCGTCGTAGCGCGGCTTCAGGCCGGCCTCGCGCTGGCGTTCGCGCAGCGCGTCGAGCTCCTCGGCCGACATGTAGCACGGGTACGCGAGGCCCTTCTCGAGCATCTGCGCGAGCACCTCGCGATAGCGGTCCATCCGCTGCATCTGGTAGATCGGGCCTTCATCGAAATCCAGGCCGAGCCACTGCATCCCCTCGAGGATCGCATCGACCGCTTCCTGCGACGAGCGTTCGACGTCGGTATCCTCGATGCGCAGCACGAACGTGCCCTTCATCTTGCGGGCGAACGCCCACGGATAGAGTGCGGAGCGGATGTTGCCGAGGTGGATGAAGCCGGTGGGACTCGGCGCGAAGCGGGTACGGACAGGACGGGTCATAAACGGTAACTCGAACGCCTGGGGCGCATGAATGATTCGACGCGGGATCGACGGCGGCAGCCCGGACAACAACGGGGCCGGCGACGCCCGGAACGGGAAAGAAGCCGGAATTATACTCGCGCCGGACATCGCGCCAAGCGCACCGCTTGCTTTATGATGTGCGCGCCGCGGCCGCCAACCGGCGCGGCGCCGGCCGCACGGAACCTGCCGCGCGACCGCTCGGAACCTATCGCCGCCGCGGGCCGTGTAACCCGCCGCCAAGCCGCCGGAGAACCATTCGATGTCGTCCCCTCGCCTGTCGCGCCGCCATTTCACGATCGCGTGCGCGTCCGCCAGCCTCGCCGCCTGTACGTCGTTCGGCGGCAAGTCCCGTCCCGACAACGCATCCAACGAGAAGCCCGTGAAGATCGGCATCGCGCTCGGCGGCGGCGCCGCGCGCGGCTTCTCGCACATCGGCGTGCTGAAGGCGCTCGAGGCGCGCGGCATCCCGATCGAGATCGTCGCGGGCACGAGCGCGGGCTCGGTGGTCGGCGCACTCTATGCGTCGGGCATGAGCGCGCTGCAGATCAACAAGATCGCGCTCGACATGGATCAGGCGGCGATCAGCGACTGGGCGCTGCCGTTCCGCTCGCGCGGCCTCTTGCAGGGTGTCGCCCTGCAGAACTTCCTGAACAAGACGCTCAACAACCGGCCGATCGAGAAGATGGCGAAGCCGCTCGGCATCGTCGCGACGGATCTGCAGAGCGGCCAGCCGATCCTGTTCCAGCAGGGCAACACGGGGCTCGCGGTGCGTGCGTCGTGCAGCGTGCCGTCGGTGTTCGAACCGGTGAAGATCGGCAGCCGCGAATATGTCGACGGGGGCCTCGTGAGCCCGGTGCCCGCGTCGTACGCGCGCAAGATGGGCGCGAGCTTCGTGATCGCGGTCGACATCTCGGCCCGGCCGGACGGCGCGGCGACCAACAACCCGATCGAGATGCTGCTGCAGACCTTCACGATCATGGGCCAGACGATCAAGACCTACGAGCTCGACAAATACGCGGACGTCGTGGTCCGCCCGAACCTCGCGGCCATGGGCGGCAGCGACTTCAACCAGCGCAACGCGGCGATTCTCGCAGGCGAGGAAGCGGTCGCGCGCATCATGCCGGAACTGCAGCGCAAGCTCGCGGCGGCGCGCGGCGTGGCCGCCGCGTAAGAAGCACGCCGGTCGCGGGACGGAACGGCACGCGCCGCCGCCCCACGACCGGCGGAACGACTTCCGCGTCGTCGCCTGCGCCGGCCCCAAAACAAAAAACCCTGCCGCCTTTCGGTGACAGGGTTTTTTCGATCCGGTCCGGCTGACCGGCGAACGTCAGTTGTTGCCGCTCGCCGAATCGTCGCCGATCGTCGCGCGCACGCGCTGGCGCAGATCCTCGGCCTTCATCGGAAACGCCGACTCGAGCCGGCGCGCGCCGGTGAAACGCTTTTCCCAGTAGCCGCTGTCGAGATCGTCGACGCGAACGGTGCTGCCCGTCGACGGCGAATGCACGAACTTGTTGTCGCCGATATAGATGCCGACGTGCGAGAACGTGCGGCGCATCGTGTTGAAGAACACGAGATCGCCCGGCTTGAGGTTACTCATGCTCACCTTCTCGCCGACCCGGCTCATCTCTTCCGCGCGACGCGGCAGCGACATGCCGAGCGTGTCCTGGAACACGTAGCGGACGAAGCCGCTGCAGTCGAGGCCCGAATCCGGCGAGTTGCCGCCCCAGCGATAACGCACGCCGATCATGTTCAGCGCGCCGACGACGACGTCGCCTGCCTTGCCCGCCATGCCGGCAAGGAACGACTTCGCGCCGCCCGACGGCTGGGCACTGGTCTGCTGGAGGGAGGAACCCGACCCGATTTGAGTCGAATTCGTGACATTCTGGTTAAAACTGCTGACTTCGTCGGCGAACGCGCCGGGAGCTGCTGCGAACAGGGCGCCGATGAACAGCCCGGCGATGGTGCGCGCGCATGCCAGGGTCAGGGATCGATGCTGCATTGGTCGATGGAATGTGCTTAAAAATCAGCTGATTGGCGGAAAATTTCGGTCGATACTAGCCAGCGCGTAATCGTTTGTCAAAACAAATTAAAAAATACAATCGAGATGATCAGACCATTGGACGCCTATCACGCTTTCCAGACCGCTTTCAACAGCTTTTGTGTGTAAGGATGTGACGGTCTGGTGAAGATGTCGGCGACGTCTCCCGACTCGACGACGGCGCCGTCCTGCATCACCGCGACGCGGTGCGCCATCGCGCCGATCACCTCCAGATCGTGGCTGATGAATACATAGCCGAGGTTGTATTTCTGTTGCAAATTCGCGAGCAGTTTCAGCACCTGCTGCTGGATCGACACGTCGAGCGCGGAAGTCGGCTCGTCGAGGATCAGGATGCGCGGCTCCAGCACCAGCGCACGCGCGATCGCGATCCGCTGACGCTGCCCGCCCGAGAATTCGTGCGGATAGCGGTGCAATACCGTGCGGTCGAGGCCGACTTCGCGCAGCACCGCGAGCGACTTCGCGCGGCGCGCATCGGGCGTCATTTCCGGGCGATGCAGCTCGAGCCCCTCGCCGACGATCCGTTCGATCGTATGACGCGGCGAAAGCGAACTGAACGGATCCTGAAAGACGACCTGCATGTTCGAGCGCAGCGCGGTCTGTTCGCGGCCGCGATAGGTCGACAGCGCGCGTCCCTGGAATTCGATCTCGCCGCCGGCCGTCTTCTGCAGCCCGAGCAGCGCCATCGCGAGCGTCGATTTCCCGGACCCCGATTCACCGACGATGCCGAGCGTTTCGCCCTGTCGCACCGACACCGACACGTCCGCGACGGCCGTCACGGGCACCGTGCCGAACCAGCCCGCGAAGCCCGGCCGCTTGCGTGCGAACTGCACGCTCACATGGCGCGCGTCGAGCACGACGGGCGCGATCGGCATGACCGGCGCGATCATGCGCTGCGGCCGGCTGTTCAGCAGCCGCTGCGTATACGGATGCTCGGGTTCCGCGAAAATCCGCTCGACGGGCCCGCTCTCGACGAGCCGGCCGTGCTCCATCACCGCGATGCGATCAGCGAAGTGGCGCACCAGATTCAGGTCGTGCGTGATCAGCAGGACCGCCATCCCGCGCTTTTCCGCCTCCTCGCGCTGCAGTTCCAGCAGCAGGTCGACGATCTGCGCGCGGATCGTCACGTCGAGCGCGGTAGTCGGCTCGTCGGCCAGCAACAGGCGCGGCCGGCACGCGAGCGCCATCGCGATCATCGCGCGCTGCCGCTGGCCGCCCGACAACTGGTGCGGGTAACTGTCGACGCGCTTGTCGGGTTCCGCGATGCCCGTGCGCGCAAGCAGCGCGATCGCGCGCTTGCGCGCCTCGACGGCCGATACGCCGTCGTGCAGCACGATCGTCTCGCCGATCTGCACGCCGATCGTATACAGCGGGTTGAGCGCCGTCATCGGCTCCTGGAAGATCATCGCGATGTCCGAGCCGCGCAGCCCGCGCATCTCGCGCTCGCTTTTGCCGGCCAGGTCCTGCCCCGCGAAGCGGATCGCGCCGCTCACGTCGGCGTCGTGCAGCAGCCGCAGGATCGACAGCGCGGTCACGCTCTTGCCCGACCCCGACTCGCCGACGAGCGCGACGCGCTCGCCGCGGCCGATCGCGAGCGTCACGTCGTCCACCGCGACCGTGTCGCCGAAGCGCACATGCAGACGTTCGAGCGACAGCAGCGGCTCGTCGTGCCTCGATACGACCGTTTCGCTCATCGCTGGCCTCCCGCCGCACGTATCGAATCGGCGATCCGTGTGTCGAGCGCATTGCGCAGCGCGTCGCCCATGAAGGTCAGCAACAGCAGCGTCGCGACCAGCACGCCGAACGTCGACAGCGAGATCCACCATGCGTCGAGGTTGCCCTTGCCCTGCGCGAGCAGTTCGCCGAGGCTCGGCGTCGGCGGCGGCACGCCGAGCCCGAGGAAATCGAGGCTCGTCAGCGCGAGGATCGCCCCGCTCATCCGGAACGGCAGGAACGTGATCACCGGCGTGAGACTGTTCGGCAGCACGTGGCGCCAGATGATCTGCCAGTTCGTGAGCCCCATCGCGCGCGCCGCGCGCACGTAGTCCTGCGTGCGGTTGCGCAGGAATTCCGCGCGCACGTAGTCGGCCAGCCCGATCCAGCCGAACAGCGACAGCAGCACGATCAGCAGCAGGAAGCTCGGCTCGAAGATCGACGCGAAAATGATCAGCAGGTACAGCTCGGGCAGCGAACTCCAGATCTCGATCAGCCGCTGCCCGACGATGTCGATGCGTCCGCCGAAGAAACCCTGCACGGCGCCGGCGGCGATCCCGAGCAGCGTGCCGATCACGGTCAGGATCAGCCCGAACTCGACCGACACGCGGAACCCGTACACGAGCCGCGCGAGCAGGTCGCGCCCCTGCGCGTCGGTGCCGAGCCAGTTCTGGCGCGACGGCGGCGCCGGGTTCGGCACGTTCGAGAAGTAGTTCAGCGTGTCGTAGTAATAGCGGTTCGGCGGGTAGACGACGAAGTTGCCGGGCGCCTCGAGCCGCTTGCGCACATACGGATCGAGATAGTCGGCCGGCGCCGGGAAATCGCCGCCGAAGGCCGTCTCCGGGTACGCATGGAACAGCGGGAAATAGTATTGGCCGTCGTAGCGCACGACGAGCGGCTTGTCGTTCGACCAAAGCGGCGCCGCAAGGCTCGCGGCGAACGCGACGACGAAGATCACGAAGCTCCAGTAGCCGAGGCGCTGCTGCCGGAAGCGCTGCCACACGCGGCGCGCCGGCGACGGCGACACGTGCGCGCGCGCCACGTCGATGCGGGACGACACGACGGCCCGGTTCATCGCGCACCTCGCCCGGTGACGCCGGGCATGCAGACGGACGGTTTCATGTCAGCGCTCCAGGTTGTCGAATTGAATGCGTGGATCGACCCACACATAACAGAGGTCGGAAATCAGCTTGGTCGCGAGCCCGATCAGCGTGAACAGGTACAGCGTGCCGAGCACCACCGGGTAATCGCGGCGCACCACCGACTCGTACGACAGCAGCCCCAGGCCGTCGAGCGAGAACAGCGTCTCGATCAGCAGGCTGCCGGTGAAGAACGCGCCGATGAACGCGGCCGGGAAACCGACGATCAGCGGCAGCATCGCATTGCGGAATACGTGCTTCCACAGCACGCTGCGCTCGGAGAGCCCCTTCGCGCGCGCGGTCAGCACGTATTGCCGGCGGATCTGGTCGAGAAACGCATTCTTCGTGAGCATCGTGACGACCGCGAAGCTGCCGACGACCGACGCCGTGATCGGCAGCGCGATGTGCCACAGGTAGTCGAGCACCTTGCCGGCGAGCGACAGCTCGGCGAAATTGTCCGACGTGAGGCCGCGCAGCGGAAAGAGCTGCCAGAACGAGCCGCCGCCGAACAGCACGAGCAGCAGCACGCCGAGCACGAAGCCCGGGATCGCATAGCCGACGAGCACGACGAGGCTCGTCGCGACGTCGAACGGCGAACCGTTGCGCACGGCCTTCGCGATGCCGAGCGGCACCGATATGAGATACGTGAGGAAAAACGTCCACAGCCCGATGCTGATCGACACGGGCAGCTTCTGCACGATCAGCGACCACACGCTCTGGTGGCGGAAGTAGCTGTCGCCGAGATCGAAGCGCGCGAAGCGCTTCAGCATCAGCCAGTAGCGCTCGAGCGGCGGCTTGTCGAAACCGTACAGCGCCTTGAGCTGCGCGAGCTGCTGCGCGTCGACGCCGGTGTGCGCACGCATCCCGAACGGCACCGCGCCCTGCTCCGTCGCGCCCTTGCGCAACTCCTGCACGGCCTGCTCGACCGGGCCGCCCGGCACGAACTGGGTCACCGCGAACGTGAGGGTCAGCACGCCGACGAGCGTCGGGATCATCAGCAGCAGGCGTTTGAGGATGTAGCTCCACATAGGGCGTCGACTCGTGATCGGTAGGCTGGGTTGGACGAAGGGCCGGCGCGGGTCAGTGAGCGGGCTTCGCCCACCAGGTCGACACGACCCAGCCCTCGGCCGAATAGTACAGCGGCAGCGTCTGCGGATAGGCGAGCGTGCGCTTGTACGCGATCCGGTGCGTCGTGCTGTACCACTGCGGGACCGCGTAGTAGCCGTGCATCAGCACGCGGTCGAGCGCGTGCGTCGCGTCGAGCAGCTCGTCGCGCGACTGCGCGGTGCCGAGCGCGTGCAGCAGCGCGTCGACGGCCGGCGACTTCAGCCCGATGATGTTGTCGGAGCCCGGTTCGTCGGCGAACTTGCTGCCGTAACGCGAGAACTGCTCGGCGCCCGGCACCTGCACGCCCGGCAGGCGGACCGTCGTCATGTCGTAGTCGAACGCATCGAGGCGCTTTTGCAGCAGCGCGTAGTCGGCCGTGCGAAAGCGTGCATCGATGCCGAGCTTCGCCAGATTGCGCCGGTAGGCAGTCACGACACCTTCCATCGCGCCGCCCGCATCGTCGAGGATCTCGAACGTGAACGGCTCGCCGTTCGCATTGCGCAGCGCGCCGTCGCGATAGGTCCAGCCGGCCTGCGCGAGCAGCGCGCGCGCCTTCAGCAGGTTCGCGCGCAGCGAGCCCGGCGGGTTCGTGTCCGGTTGCGTGACCATCGGGCCGAACACCGCCGGGTCGAGCTGCGCGCGCAGCGGCTCCAGCAGCTTCAGCTCGCCTGCGCCCGGCGTGCCGGTCGCCTGCAGGTCGGTGTCGGCGAAATAGCTGTCGAGACGCGTGTAGGCACTGTAGAACAGCTGCCGGTTCAGCCATTCGAAGTCGAACGCGAGATCGAGCGCCTGACGCACCCGCACGTCGCGAAACAGCGGCCGGCGCAGGTTCATGAAGAAACCCTGCATGCCCGCGCCGTTGTGCTGGCGGAATTCGCGCTTGACGAGCTCGCCGCTGTCGAAACGCTTGCCGACGTCGCGCCGCGCCCAGTTGCGCGCGATGTACTCGACGAGCACATCGTATTCGCCGGCCTTGAACGCCTCGAGCCTCGCGACGCCGTCGCCGTACAGCTTGTAGACGATCCGCTCGAAGTTGTGGGTGCCGACCCGCACCGGCAGGTCGACGCCCCAGTACGCGGGGTTGCGCCGGTAGGTGATCGTGCGGCCGTTGTCGTAGCGCTCGATCAGGTACGGGCCGCTGCCAATCGGCTGCTCGAACGCGAGCTGGTCGAACGGGATGCGCGAGCCGTCCGCGCGCAATCCCCACTTGCGCGAGAACACCGGCACGCCGCCGGCGATCAGCGGCAGCTCGCGATTCGCGCTGCGGAACTCGAAGCGCACGGTGGCCGGGTCGACGACCACGGCCTTCGCGATCTCCGCGAAATACGCGCCGAACTGCGGCGCGGCCAGCTTGCTCTTCAGCGTGTCGAACGAAAACTTGACGTCGTCGGCCGTGACGGCGTCGCCGTTCGAGAAGCGTGCGCGAGGATTCAGGTGGAACGTGACCGAACGGCGATCGGGCGCGATGTCGATATCGTCGGCAAGCAGCCCGTACGCGGATGCCGGTTCGTCCGAGCTGCCCGTCGCCAGGCTCTCGAACAGGTTGTCGATGCCCGGCGCGGGGTTGCCGCGCATCGTGAACGGATTGAACTTGTCGAACGACGTCAGCCGGCTCGGGTTTGCGAGCACGAGCGTGCCGCCCTTCGGCGCATCGGGGTTGACGTAGTCGAAATGCTTGAAGCCCGGCGGATACTTCGGCTCGCCGTACTGCGCAATCGCGTAGGCCGCGTGCGCGGCCGTCGCGGCAAACGCCGCCTGCATCGCAAACACCGCGGCAACGCGGCCGGCGGCCCGTGCGGCATGCAGCGCGCCGAAGCGGACGCGCGCGATGGCGGCCCGGGGCGAACCCTTCGTCATAGAGGCCCTGTCGGTCGAATGAGGGTAGTAACGTGAGACGATTCTACCCATTCAATCCTTCGAGCCAAAAGAAAACCGCCACGCGGGCGGTTTCTTCACGAGCGGACAACGCGCCCGCGTCACCCGGGCGCAGCATGTCGATCAGCGCCAGCCGTTGTGGCGGCCATGATCCCAGTGACCACGATCGCGATCGCCGCCCCAGCCGCGGCCATGGTGGCGATACCACTCGTCGCGGCCCCAGTAGCGGCGGCCGTCCCAGTAGCGATCGCCGTGCCAGCCGATCACGATCGCCGGCGCCGGCGCATAGACGGGCGCAGGTGCATACACGGGCGCCGGCTGATAGATGACCGGCGGCGGCGGCGCATACACGGGCGCGGGCGCGACATAAACCGGTGCCGGCACGCCGACGTTGATCCCGACATTGACTCCCGCCATTGCTGCGCCCGACACGAGCAAGGCCGTCATACCGGTCAAGAGCGAGGCAACACGCAAGGTCTTCATGGATTCCTCTTCTGGTTGTGTCATGTGTGATTCGACTATAACGGCAAGCACCATCCCCGCATATTTCAAGTTTGTAAGAACTGATGCGCGGCATCGCAACGGAAAGCGTGCGCTAACGTCTTGTAACAATCGGCGCCGGCCGGCCCTGCCCTCGCCGGCTGCCGAAACCCTTCCGGCTCGCGCTTGTGCGCCCCGGTGCGCTGATCGTCATCTCGCCGTCGACCGCCTTGCGCGGCGCGCACTGCAACAAAACAAAAAGGCGGCACCTGCGTGCCGCCTCTTCTTCATCAACGCGCGCGGATATCGGACCCGGCGCCGCGACGCCGCTCAGCGCGACATCATGTTCATGCTGACGTTGTGCATCACCCACAGCGTGCCGACGATCAGGATCGCCGCGGTCAGCACCGTGTAGCTGAATGCCATCACGTTCCAGCGCTGGCCCGACGAACCGTTCATGTGCAGGAAGTACACGAGGTGCACGACGATCTGCACGAATGCCAGCACGGCCAACGCGATCAGCGACGCATGCGGCGACAGCACGCCGCCCATCACGAGGCCGAACGACGCGGCCGTGAGCAGCACCGACAGGATGAAGCCGGCGACGTAGCCGCCGACACTGCCGTGCCCTTCTTCCAGTTGAGACGAATGCGAATGGGCCATTTAGATCACGCTCGCGAGATAGACAAAGGAAAACACGCAGATCCACACGATGTCGAGGAAGTGCCAGAAGAGGCTCAGGCACGTCAGGCGCCGCAGGTCGCGATCGGTCAGGTCGCCGCCGCGGAACACGATCTGCCCAGCGAGCACGAGCATCCACAGCAGGCCGGCCGTCACGTGCAGCCCGTGCGTGCCGACCAGCGTGAAAAACGCCGACAGGAACGCGCTGCGCTGCGGGCCCGCGCCTTCCGCGATCAGGTGCGAGAACTCGCGCAGTTCCATCGCGAGAAACGCCGCGCCGAGCACGAACGTCACCGCGAGCCACGCGAGCAGCGCGCCGCGCCGCTGCTTGTAGGCGGCGAGCATCGCGAAACCGTACGTGATGCTCGACAGCAGCAGCGCGGCGGTTTCCACCGCGACACCCGGGATGTCGAACAGGTCTTTCGCGGTCGGCCCGCCCGCATACTGGTGGCCGAGCACCGCGAACGTCGCGAACAGCGCCGCGAAGATCACGCAGTCGGTCATCAGGTACAGCCAGAAACCGAACACCGAATGCGACGGCGGATGGTCGTCGTGCTCGAGCAGGGTTGCGCTCAAGGTTTTCTGCAACATCAGTTGGCCTCCAGTTCCACGTCGTCGACACGCGCAGGCACGCGCTTGGTCGGCTGCTTGTCTTCGATCTTCCGCACCGTCGACGCGGGGATGTAATAGCCGTCGTTATCGCGCGAGCTGTAGATCACCAGCGTCGCGACGATCCCGACGAGCCCGGCGATCGCGAGCCACCAGATGTGCCATACCAGCGCGAAGCCGAGCACCAGGCTGAAAATCGCGACCACGAGGCCCGCGCAGGTATTCGACGGCATATGGATATCGCGGATCGACGCCGGGTTCGGCCGGCCTTCGCCGCGCACCTTCAGGTCCGCGTACGCGTCGAGCGTGCGCACCTGCGGGATCACCGCGAAGTTGTAGTCGGCCGGCGGCGACGAGGTCGCCCACTCCAGCGTGCGGCCGCCCCATGGGTCGCCCGTCGTGTCGCGGTATTCGGGCAGGTTGCGGTTGCGGATGCTGACCACCAGCTGCAGCAGCTGGCATGCAATGCCGATCGCGATCAGCACGGCGCCGAATGCGGCGACCAGCAGCCACGGATGCCAGGCCGGGTTGTCGTAGTGGTTCAGGCGGCGCGTCATGCCCATGAAGCCGAGCACGTAGAGCGGCACGAAAGCGACATAGAAGCCGACCTGCCAGAACCAGAACGCGGCCTTGCCGAGCTTCTCGTTCAGCTTGAAGCCGAACGCCTTCGGGAACCAGTAGTTGAAGCCCGCGAGATAGCCGAACAGCACGCCGCCGATGATCACGTTATGGAAGTGCGCGATCAGGAACAGGCTGTTGTGCAGCACGAAGTCCGCGCCGGGAATCGCCATCATCACGCCGGTCATGCCGCCGAGCGTGAACGTGACCATGAAGCCGATCGTCCACAGCACCGGCGTCGTGAATTCGATCCGGCCGCGATACATCGTAAACAGCCAGTTGAACACCTTCACGCCGGTCGGAATCGCGATGATCATGGTCATGATGCCGAAGAACGCGTTCACGTTCGCACCCGAGCCCATCGTGAAGAAATGATGCAGCCACACGAGGAACGACAGCACCATGATCGCGCAGGTCGCGTACACCATCGTCTTGTAGCCGAACAGCGGCTTCTTCGCGAACGTCGCGATGACCTCCGAGAAGATGCCGAACGCCGGCAGGATCAGGATGTACACCTCCGGATGGCCCCACGCCCAGATCAGGTTCAGGTACAGCATCGCGTTGCCGCCGGCTTCGTTCGTGAAGAAGTGCATGCCGAGGTAACGGTCGAGGCCAAGCAACGCGAGCGTCGCGGTCAGGATCGGGAACGACGCCATGATCAGCACGTTGGTGCAGAGCGCGGTCCACGTGAACACGGGCATCTTCAGCAGCGTCATGCCCGGCGCGCGCATCTTGATGATCGTCACGAAGAAGTTCACGCCGGTCAGCAGCGTGCCGACGCCCGAGATCTGCAGCGCCCACAGGTAGTAATCGACGCCTACTCCCGGGCTGAACTGCAGCTCCGACAGCGGCGGGTACGCGAGCCAGCCCGTCTGCGCGAATTCGCCGATCACGAGCGAGATGTTGATCAGGATCGCGCTGACCGCCGTCATCCAGAAGCTCAGCGAGTTGATGAACGGGAATGCGACGTCGCGCGCGCCGATCTGCAGCGGCACGATCAGGTTCATCAGGCCGACCATGAACACCATCGCCATGAAGAAGATCATGATCACGCCGTGTGCCGTGAAGATCTGGTCATAGTGGTGCGGCGGCAGGTAGCCGGGCGCGTTGTACGCGAGCGCGAGCTGCATGCGCATCATGATCGCGTCGGCGAAGCCGCGCAGCAGCATGATCAGCGCGACGATGATGTACATCACGCCGAGTTTCTTGTGGTCGACTGTCGTCAGCCATTCCGTCCACAGCCATTTCCACCGGCCGGTGATCGTCAGCGCGGCGAGAATGCCCAGCACGACCAGCCCCATGAAGGCGCCGGCCACCATGATGATGGGCTGATCGAACGGGATCGCCGATAGTGTGAGTTTGCCGAACATGCGTTACCCCTTCGTGCCGCAGGCGGCGTCCTTCAGGTCGAGGACGTGGCCATCGTTGTATTTCGCGATGATGTTGTGGAAGAGCCGCGGATCGACCGACGAGAAGTAGCGCACGGGCGCCTTCTCGCTCGGCTGCGCGACGGTGCCGTACACGGTCGCGTCGAGTCGCTCCGGCGATGCCTTCACCTTCTGCACCCACGCATCGAACTGTTCGCGCGGCTCGGCGAGCGTGCGGAACTTCATGTCGGAGAAACCGCGGCCGCTGAAGTTGGCGGACGTGCCCGCATAGTTGCCGGGCTCGTCGGCGATCAGGTGCAGGCGCGTCTGCATGCCGGCCATCGCGTAGACCTGGCCGCCGAGCTGCGGGATGAAGAACGAGTTCATCACCGAATCCGACGTGATGCGGAAGTTCACCGGCGTGCCCACCGGAATCGCGAGCTGGTTGACCGACGCGATGCCGAGTTCCGGATAGATGAACAGCCACTTCCAGTCGAGTGCGACGACCTCGACGTCGATCGGCTTCACCGACGACTCGAGCGGCTTGTACGGGTCGAGCTCGTGCGTCGTCCGCCACGTGAGGATGCCGAGGAACAGGATGATCAGCGTCGGCACCGTCCAGATCACGACTTCGATCGCGGTCGAGTGCGACCAGTTCGGCGCGTAGGTTGCGCTGCGGTTCGATGCGCGGTAACGCCACGCGAACCACAGCGTAAGCAGGATCACCGGCACGACGACGATCAGCATCGCCCAGGTGGACGTCGCGATCAGCGCCTTTTCGGCAGCGCCCACGCTTCCTTTCGGATTTAGTACATCTAACTTACAGCCTGACAGGCTCAGCGCCGCGCCGATTGACATCAGCGCCGACCAGCCTCTTGAAGCTCTTGTTTTCATCACACAGCCCGAGGGTCATTGAATCCGTTTTGCGTATGCCCGATGCGCATTCGATTCACGAAAGTGGCCGAATCATACGTCGCGCGGGTGCGATGAAAAACCGGTGGGTGCGACAAATCATCATTGCAAAATCTGCCGTGAGACACATTGTCGCGGGGCAATTTCACGCAGCCGGAAGCTGGCCCGGCGCCGCATGCGCCGGACCGCAATCGATGTATGCGCAACGACCGCATCGCCGTGCGATGCGCCCCCGCCCTCGCGGCGTGCCGCGATCAGCCGTGCGTCGATGCCATGTACGCCGGCTGCGCCCGCACCGGGCCGTCCGCTGCCGGCACCTTCGAACGGCTGGCTTCGTCGATCAGCTTGCCGACGGTCGGATCGATCGCGTCGGTGAATGGTTTCGGATCGATGCCGACCGCCAGCACGACCAGCGCGAGCGACGCGAACATCGCGATCTCGCGACGGTTCAGGTCGGCGAGCTTCGCGATCCGCTGGCTCGACACCTTGCCGAACACGACGCGCTTGAGCATCCACAGCGTGTACGACGCGCTGAGGATCAGCGTCAGCGCCGCGATTGCGCCGATCCAGAAGTTGAAACGGATCGCGCCCATGATGACCATGAACTCGCCGACGAACCCCGACGTGCCCGGCAGGCCGACGTTGGCCATCGCGAACAGCAGCGCGAAGGTCGCGAAACGCGGCATCACGCCCGCCACACCGCCGTACGCGGCGATCTCGCGCTGCTTCGTGCGATCGACGAGCACGTTCACGCACAGCAGCATCGCGCCCGCGACGAAGCCGTACGACACGAGCTGCACGATCGCGCCTTCGACGCCGATTCGGTTGAACAGGAACAGCCCGAGCGTGACGATGCCCATGTGCGCGACCGTCGAGTACGCGAGCAGCTTGCCGAGATCGGTCTGCGCGAGCGCGATCAGGCTCGCATAGACGATCGCGAACAGCGACAGCGCGATCACGGCCGGTGCGAAGAAGTGGCTCGCGTCGGGCGTGATCGGCAGCGCGAAGCGCAGGAACCCGTACCCGCCGAGCTTGAGCATCGCGAGCATCAGCGCGGCGCCCGTCGGGCCGTCTGTGTACACGTCGCTCAGCCACGTATGAACCGGCCACATCGGCACCTTGACCGCGAACGCGGCAAAGAAGCCGAGGAATACCAGCAACTGCGGTGCGAAACCGAGCTGCAGCGTGCGCCACACGGCCAGGTCGAACGTGTGCGACTGCGCGTACAGGTACAGCATCGCCATCAGCAGCAACAGCGAGCCGGCGAACGAGATGAAGAAGAACTTCACGGCCGCATAGACGCGGCGCTCGCGCCCCCACGTACCGATCAGCAGGTACAGCGGGATCAGCGTCGCCTCGAAGAAGATGAAGAACAGCAGTCCGTCCTGTGCGGCGAACACGCCGACCATCAACCCCGACAGGATCAGGAACGACGCGTAGTACTGCGCGACGCGCACCGTGACCGACTCCCACGACGCGATCACGACCACCAGCGTCGTAAACGCGGTCAGCACGACGAGCCACAGCGACGCGCCGTCGATGCCGACCCGCCATCCGGAATTGAATGCCGCCAGCCAGTTGCGGCTTTCGGAGAATTGCATCGCAGCCGAATGCGCATCGAAACCGGCGACCAGCGGCACCACGGCCGCCAGCCCTGCGATCGCGCCGGCGAGCGCGATCAGTCGAGCCCGGCGCGGATGTTGGTCGGAGCCGGCGCGCAGCAGGCATGCGCCGAACAGGATCGGAACCCAGATGGCCAGGCTCAGGAAGGGGAAATCATGCATGTCAACAGGCCTTGAGGAGGTCGCGCACTGCATCGGGGACAGGCGAGACGAAAGGAACGAAATCAAATCGACAGGTAGATTTCGTGAATCACCAATGTTGGCAAAATGTAAAGCGGTATCACGGGAAAACTTGATTCCGCTCAAGCGCAATCGGGTTAGCCAGCATAAGGCGATCGATTATTTTTTGCAGCGCAGCAGCGCATCGATTTTCAGCGTCGGCGCAGAATGCTGATTTTTATGAGTAATTTTTTGTATTGCTCGACGAGGGATGTCGTGGAAATCGACGCAGCGCCACAATTTTGGCGTCAACGCATCGTTTCGGAGGGCCGGGGCGCGCTGGGTGACGTCGCGTCGGGCAGTGATCGCACAGCGCTTCCTGCCTTACATGACCACTTTCATTTTTATTTCATTCGGCGTTGCCCGATGCAGATCGGGCGCGCATGGCCGCTCCACCGTTCGGCGCCGCTGCAGGCCGGCGCCGCTGCAGGCATCGCATCGTTCATGTTCCCGGCCGCTTGCGTTGACGACTCAGACGGTCCCGTACGCGCATCGTCAGGTTGTGTTGTGCGGGAAAATGGACGAAGCGGCTGTCGCGCGTTGCATAGACCGGCGATGACGCGAGCGTCGTCGCATCGACGATATGGTGCGAATCGATCATGCCGCTTGCGGCGGGCAGCGACGACTTCGACGTCTGCGTTGTGACGATCGCATCGTAACCGCGTGCGACACCCGGCAGCGCGTGCTGGTCGGACACGACGGAGAACGGATCGAGCACGAGCAGCCATGCGCCCGGCTCCATCGCGGCGAACTGCGCGATGATCGCGTGGTACTTGCGCAGGACCTGCTGGCGCTCGCCATACACGTGCATGCCTTCGACCATCGCATGCCGGTAGCCGTGCAGCCGCGCGTAGCTCGTGGTTTTCGACAAGTTCGTCGACAGGTCAATGAGAGAGGACTGTCAGAACGGAATGCGGGCTGGCCAAGAGCGTCACCTTGAGTCGCGCCAATCGATACGCGATATGTAGCGCGTTACCGCCGCTCAAGGTAAGCCCCCGGCGAAGTCATCTTGAAGGCGGCCATCGAAAGCAAGGAGCATCGTGTCCATTAGAATTTTTGATGGACAGGTGTACATGA
>NZ_JBNCAB010000114.1:0-17596 GCF_049805555.1 Burkholderia sp. DN3021
GGCCCGCGCCCCGCCCCGTTAGTTCGCGGCGCGTCCGCTCGTGTCCGGCGGCGTCCGATCACGTTTTCAGGAATTCACTCATGTCGTCTAACTTCGCCGCGCGGTCGTCGCGTGGCCGGCTCGCGCTCGCGTGCGCGGCCGCTTTCGCGTGGCCAGCCGCCCACGCGGCCTCGCCGGATGATGCACGCAACGATCCGGCCCGCAGCGGTACCGATCGATCCGTCGGAGCCGCGCCGGCCTCTGCTGTCGCAGCCGCGTCGGCTGCCACGGCCGGCGATACGCTGACCGCCGTCAGCGTGACCGCGCAGCGGCAACCCGTCGATCCGGACACGCCGGCCGTCGTCGAGTCGATCACGCGCGAGCAGATCGATACGCATACCAACGTCACCACCGAGGACGCGCTGAAGTACGCACCGAACCTGATGGTTCGCAAGCGCTATATCGGTGACCGCAACAGCGTGTTCGCGGGCCGCGACTTCAACGAACTGCAGAGCGCGCGCGGGCTCGTCTACGCCGACGGCGTGCTGTTGTCGAACCTGCTTGGCTCGAGCTATGCGTATCCGCCGCGCTGGTCGCTGATTCCGCCTGACGACATCGCGCGCGTCGACGTGCTTTATGGCCCTTTTTCCGCACTGTATCCCGGCAACTCGATCGGCTCGACCGTGCTGCTCGCGACGCGCCGCCCGGAAAAACTCGAGGCGTCGCTGTCGACGCAGTTCTTTACGCAGCGCTACCACGACGGCTACGGGTTCGCGGACAGCTTCGGCGGCAATCACCAGACCGCGCGGGTTGCGAACCGCGTCGGCCGGTTCTGGTTCGCGCTGTCGCTCGACCGGCTGGAGAACAACGGGCAGCCGATGCAGTACGCGAGCCCCAATCCGGCCTACAACCCGAAGCTGGGCGCTGCCGTCCCCGTGACCGGCGCCGCGACCGATATCGGGCCCAACGGCAAGCCGCGGACGATCGTCGGCGCGCAGACGATCGAGCGGACCGAGCAGCTCAACGAGACGGTCCGGATGGGCTACGCGTTCACCGACCATGTCGACGCGACGCTCACGCTCGGGCATTGGGAGAACCATTACCGGCAGCACGGCGAGACCTTCCTGCGCGATGCGGCCGGCAATCCGGTCTACGGCGGCAACGTGTCGATCGGCGGCCGAAACATGACCATCGCGCCGAATGCGTTCGCGCCGCAGCGCGGCGACCAGGAGAACTGGCTGTATGCGCTCGGCCTGAACGGCCGGCTCGATTCCGGCTGGCGGCTGTCGGGCGTCGTGTCCGCGTACGACGTGTCGCGCGACGTGCTGCGCGCGGCGTCGACCGTGCAGGGCGGCGCGGGCACGCTGTTCCAGGGCGACGGCACGGGCTGGCGCACGCTCGACCTGAAGGCCGAGGCGCCGGAAGTGAAGGGCCACACGTTCACGTTCGGCTATCACTACGACAATTACTTCCTGCGCAACGTCACGTACAACACGGCCGATTGGCTGGCCGGGCCGACCACGTCGCTGTCGAGCGTCTATCGCGGGGATACGCGCACGCAGGCGCTGTTCGGGCAGGATGCGTGGCGCTTCGCGCCGGGCTGGCTCGCGACGCTGGGTTTGCGCTACGAGCGCTGGGATGCGTACGGCGGCGCGCTCGGCAACGCAACCGGCACGCTCGGCTATGCGGACCGCGGCGCGAACGCGCTGTCGCCGAAAGTCGCGCTGCAATGGGACGCGACGGAGGTCTGGCGCTTCCGGCTGTCGTTCGCGACCGGCACGCGATTCCCGACGGTCGGCGAGCTGTTCCAGGGCACGATCTCGAACAACGCGATCGTCAACAACAACCCGAGCCTGCGGCCGGAAAAGGCGATCGACTGGGATTTCACGGCCGTACGCGACGTGGGCGTCGGCGTCGTGCGCGCCAGCGTGTTCCAGAGCGACCTGCGCGATTCGATCTACAGCCAGACCACCGTGTCGGGCGCGTCGACCGTCACCAATATCTCGAACGTCGACCGCGTGCGCGTACGCGGCGTCGAACTCGCGTTCGGCGGCGAGAACGTCGGGTTGAAGGGGCTCGCGATCGACGCGAACGTATCGGCGAGCAACGCGCAGATCCTTGCCGATGCCGCGAATCCCGCGTATGTCGGCTCGCGTATTCCGCGTATTCCGCGCATGCGCGCGAACCTGCTCGCGTCGTATCGCTTCGACGAGCACTGGCTCGCGAGCGTCGGCGTGCGCTATTCGGGCCGCCAGTTCAACACGCTCGACAACAGCGACGTGAATCCGGACGTCTACGGCGGCACGAGCTCGTTCACGGTCGTCGACCTGAAGGCGCGCTACCGTTTCGACCGTCACTGGACCGCGTCGGTCGGCATCGACAACCTGACGGACCGCCGCTACTACGTGTTCCATCCGTATCCGGGCCGCACTTTCTATGGAGAACTGAAATGGTCGCTGTGAAATCGTTCGCGGCCGGCGGTGCGCTGGGGGTCGCGGCGCTCGATGCGGGATGGAGAGGGGAAATGCCGCGCACCGTGTGGATCGGGCGCGATGGCGTACGCGAAGCGCGCAGCGGATTGCTGACGGCCGACGCGCTCGACGACTGGTCGCGGCGCGTGAGGTGCTGAACGGGCCGGTGGCGCGCGGCGAACGGGCCGCGCGCTGGCCTGATGCGAAAACGCGCCCGAAGGCGCGTGGAGAGAAGCGTCAGGCCGCTCGCTTGAATAGCCGGATCACGAACAGCAGGATCACCGCGCCGATGACCGCGACGATCACCGAGCCGATGAAGCCGCTGCCGATGCTGATGCCGAGGAGCCCGGCGAGCCAGCCGCCGATCACCGCGCCGACGATCCCGACGATGATGTCGACGATCAGCCCGAAGCCGCCGCCCTTGACGAGCACGCCGGCAAGCCAGCCGGCGATCGCGCCGATGATGAGCCACATAATCAAGCCATGAGTCATGGTGGTCCTCTCCTTGTGATGTGTCGAAATGACCGGACTTCGGCTGTCGCGCCGCAAGCTGGGTGAAGGCGGCGTTGCGACTCGCCGCGCCGCCCACGCAATGTAACGCGATAGGCGGGTCAGAATCGTTAAGTAATGTTATGCACCCTCAAGCGGATTTTCCAGGGAATTCGTCTGCCTACGGCGCGGTTCGTGCGCGGACGATGCATGGCGCAATGAATCCGTAAGAAACGGTCGTCGATAAAGTCCGTCAGTCAGGAACCGTGCCTTTCGTGCGTCGATGCTTGCATGCCCGCATCGGGCAATCCGTCGCCTGCGACGGCGATCAGCCGCGCGACGGTCGCGGTGTCGCCGATCGCCTCGATCGACGGCAGTGCGAAACGGGCGGGAAAGAATGATGCGTCGGCTTTGCCGATACGGGGAATCGTGCGGAACACGTCGGTATAGAGCGTGTCGCGTTCGGCGTCGGTCATCATGCGGTATCCTAAGGATTGGTCGATGCGTGCGGACGGAGCGCGCGTTCGAGCGCGGCGGCCACGTCGTCGGTGCGAGCGTGACGAGTGCGAACGGCATCCGCGCATCGTGCAGGCGTCGTTCGAGATCGGCCAGCGCCCGGATCGGACACGCCATCGAGCGTGAAGCAGAACGCGGTGAAGCGGCGTGACGAGATCGGCCAGGTGACCGCGCCGAGTGTGGTTGCCGTGTTGCGGGGAGAGGGCGGAGTGGTCCGGCGACTGCAATCGCCGGAGCGCGACGCGTGAGATGCCGCGCAAGCGGACGTGGCGCGGAGAGAAGGCGGGCCGCACGATTTCGGCGCCGGAAAAGAGAAAAGGTCTGACAAGCGATGCTTGTCAGACCTTTATGTCTTGGTGCCGGAGATAGGAGTCGAACCTACGACCTTCGCATTACGAATGCGCTGCTCTACCAACTGAGCTACACCGGCAGCAGAGAAATGAAATTATATGGTCAAATCCGAGATCTTGGCAATAGGTTTTGCGAATTTTTTTCAGCTTGCTACTGCTGCTGCTTCGCGAAACCATCGATCCGGCGGACTTCCCGCTTTCACTTCACTGCAATGCGGCCGGTCAGGGCCACATCGCGAGGCGCGATTGTACTTGCGTCGCGCATCTCCGTCCAGTGCTGCAGTGCAAATTATTCGGCTTCGTCGTGATAGCCGGTGACGCGCTCGACTTCGTTCTTCGACCCGAGGAACACGGGCACGCGCTGGTGCAGGCCCGTCGGCTGGACTTCCATGATGCGCTGCGTGCCGGTCGTCGCGGCGCCGCCTGCCTGTTCGACGATGAACGACATCGGATTCGCTTCGTACATCAGGCGCAGCTTGCCCGGGCGATCGGGCGTGCGCTTGTCGGCCGGGTACATGAAGATGCCGCCGCGGTTCAGGATCCGGTGCACGTCGGCGACCATCGATGCGATCCAGCGCATGTTGAAGTTGTCGCCGCGCGGGCCGTCCTTGCCGGCGTTCAGCTCGTCGACATAGCGCTTGACCGGGTCGTACCAGTGGCGCGCGTTCGATGCGTTGATCGCGTATTCGCGCGTGTCGGCCGGGATCTGCATGTTGCTCTGCGTGAGCACCCACGAGCCGACTTCGCGGTCGAGCGTGAAGCAGTTCACGCCGTTGCCGGTCGTCAGCACGAACACCGTTTGCGGGCCGTAGACGGCGTAGCCGGCCGCGACCTGCTGCGTGCCGGGCTGCAGGAACGATTCCTCGGTGGCCAGCTTGCCGTCCGGGCAGCGCAACACCGAGAAGATCGTGCCGATCGACACGTTCACGTCGATGTTCGACGAGCCGTCGAGCGGATCGAACACGAGCAGGTATTCGCCGCGCGGGTAGTTCGCGGGGATCGGGAAGAACGTTTCCATTTCTTCCGACGCCATCGCGGCGAGGTTGCCGCCCCATTCGTTCGCGTCGAGCAGGATCTCGTTCGACAGGATGTCGAGCTTCTTCTGCACTTCGCCCTGGACGTTCTCGCTGCCGGCGGTACCGAGCGCTTCGCCGAGCGCGCCCTTCGACACGTTGTAGCTGATCGCCTTGCACGCGCGGGCGACGACTTCGATCAGCAGGCGCAGGTCGGCGGGGAGGTTGTTGGTCTCACGTTGCTGTTCGATCAGGAACTTCGACAGCGTGGTGCGGCGGGCAATGGACATGACAGACTCCGAAAGGCCAAAGAATCCTTGAATTGCCGCAATTTTACCCGTCGCGCCTCGCGTGCCGCCGGCTTTTTTCGTCCGGTTACAAGGCCGGGCGGCCGGATCGGCCCGGTTTCCGGCGTCGGCGACGGGCGGAGCGCACATCGCCGCGGCGGCAAACCGCGCGGTCAGACCCCGCGATTCCGCTCGGTTCCAGCCGCACTCGCGCAATGAAAAAGCCGGCGCCGCGTTACGCGGCACCGGCTTTATCGCGCGGGCGCGATGCGGTCACTTGCGTCAGGCGAGCGCCTTCTCGACGATCTCGCGCACGTCGCGCGATTTCGCGCCGGCGGCAACCTGCTCGAGCGCTGAGCGCATCCGGTCGCGCAGCGCGGGCGTGAAGCGACGCCACAGTTCGAGCGAGCGCGCGAGGCGCGCCGCGACCTGCGGGTTGATCGCGTCGAGCGCGAGCACCTGTTCGGCCCAGAACGCGTAACCCGAGCCGTCCGCCGCATGGAACTGCGCGGGGTTGGCCGCGCAGAAGCTGAAAATCAGCGAGCGTGCGCGGTTCGGATTCTTCAGGTTGAACGCGGGGTGCGCGAGCAGCTTGCGAACCTTCGCGAGCGTCGGCTGCGCGGGTGTGCCGCGTTGCGCCGCCTGCATCGCGAACCACTTGTCGATCACGAGCGCTTCCTTCTCGAAGCGACGGTAGAAATCGTCGAGCGCATGCTCGGCCGGCTCGTCCGCACCCGCGGCCGCGGCGGACAGCAGCGCGCCGAGCGCGGCCGCGCGATCGGTCATGTTGTTCGCCGCGTCGTACTGGGCCGTGGCGAGGCGCACGGCATCGGCCGGATCGTCGAGTTCGGCGAGATACGCGAGCGCGAGGTTCTTCAGCGCGCGGCGGCCCGAGGCTTCCGGCGTCGGCTCGTAGGCGCCGGGCGTCTGGTGCTGCTCGTACGCGGCGAGCCAGTCGGCGCGCAGCGCGGTCGCGAGCTGGCGGCGCACGAACTGGCGCGCACGATGCACGGCGGCCGGATCGGCCTCGGCCATCTGGTCGGCGAGATAGGTTTCCGACGGCAGCGTCAGCGCGAGTTCGCGGAACGCCGGCGACAGGCTTTCATCGGTCAGCACGCGGCGGAACGCGGCGACGAAGTTCTCGCCGAGCGTGAGCGGCTCGTTCGCGGCAGCGCGCGACGCGAGCGTCAGCAGCGCGCGCGTCGCGAGGCGCTGGCCGGCCTCCCAGCGGTTGAACGGGTCGCTGTCGTGCGCGAGCAGGAACGCGAGATCGTCGTCGCTGTAGTCGTACTCGACGATCACCGGCGACGAGAAGTTGCGCAGCAGCGACGGCAGCGGCGCTTCCGGCACGTCGACGAACGTGAAGGTCTGCTCGGTGCCGGTGAAGTCGAGCACGCGCGTCGTGCCCGATGCGGCGGCTTCGCCGTCGAGACGCAGCGGCAGGTCGCGCCCGTCGCGGCCGATCAGGCCGATCGCGAACGGAATCAGGAGCGGCCCCTGCTGCGTTTCGCGCGCGGCCGGCGACGCGTCGCCGTAGCCCTGCGCGAGCGTGACCGTATAGCGGCGCGCGGCCGCATCGTACGCGGTGCGCACCGACACGCGCGGCGTGCCGGCCTGGCTGTACCAGCGCTCGAACTGCGCGAGGTCGCGCCCGTTCGCGTCGGCCATCGCGTGACGGAAGTCGTCGCAGGTCACCGCATGGCCGTCGTGGCGCTTGAAGTAGAGATCCATCCCCTTGCGGAAGCCGTCGCGGCCGAACAGCGTCTGGTACATCCGCACGACTTCCGAGCCTTTCTCGTAGACGGTCATCGTGTAGAAGTTGTTGATCTCGACGTAGCTCTCCGGGCGCACCGGGTGCGCCATCGGGCCCGCGTCCTCGGCGAACTGCAGCTGGCGCAGCACGCGCACGTCCTCGATGCGCTTGACCGCGCGGGCCGCCGAGTCGACGTCGTCGCCCGCGGCCATGTCGGCCGAGAATTCCTGGTCGCGGAATACCGTCAGGCCTTCCTTCAGGCTCAGCTGGAACCAGTCGCGGCAGGTCACGCGGTTGCCCGTCCAGTTGTGGAAGTACTCGTGGCCGACCACCGATTCGATGTTCGCGAAGTCGGTGTCGGTCGCGGTCTCGGGGTTCGCCAGCACGTACTTCGTGTTGAAGATGTTGAGCCCCTTGTTTTCCATTGCGCCCATGTTGAAGTCGCCGACCGCGACGATCATGAAGCGATCGAGATCGAGCTCGAGGCCGAAGCGCCTTTCGTCCCAGCGGATCGAGTGGATCAGCGAATCCATCGCGTGACGCGTCTTGTCGAGATCGGCCGGCTCGACCCACACCTGCAGCAGTTTTTCCTTGCCCGAGCCGGTCGTGATCTTTTCCTCGATCGCGACGAGCTTGCCCGCGACGAGCGCGAACAGGTAGCTGGGCTTGCGGAACGGGTCTTCCCATTTCGCGAAGTGGCGGCCGTCGGGCAGATCGCCCGAATCGACGAGGTTGCCGTTCGACAGCAGCACCGGGTACGCGGCCTTGTCGGCGCGCAGCGTGACCGTGTACGAGGCCATCACGTCGGGGCGGTCGAGGAAGTAGGTGATGCGGCGAAAGCCCTCGGCTTCGCATTGCGTGAAGAAGTTGCCGCTCGACACATACAGGCCCGACAACGTCGTATTCTGGTCGGGCGCGCATGCGCTTTCGAGCGTCAGCTCGAATGCGTCGGGGACATTCTCGACGGTCAGCCCGTGCTCGTGCGCGCGCACGGCGCCAAACGGCGCACCATCCAGCCGTGCGTCGAGGAATTCGAGCGCTTCGCCCATCAACTCCAGGTGCGGCGCGGGCGCGGCGTCCGGATTTCGGCGCACGCGCATCGTATTCCTGACGATCGTGCGAGCCGGCGCGAGATCGAATTCGAGCGCGACGGAATCGATGAGGAAGGCCGGCGGCGTGTAGTCGGCGCGGCGGATCACGGTGGAGGAGGCGTTGTCGGACATGGTCGTCGAGATCGGTGGAGTGGGGGACGGGCCCGCGGCACGGGCCGGGCGAACCGGGCCATTGTACAAAGGCTTGCGGCTGCGTGCCGCGCGAACTTTTTACCGGTTCCGGCAGTCCGCGTATTATCGGCATCCCGTCCGGTTCGCGCGGTGCGACGAACGGGTGACGGATCGACGAGGATCAACATGAAACGCGAATGGATTTTTCGCGGTGCGGGCTGGGCGGCGGCGCTGTGCGTGGCGCTGCTGACGGGCTGCGCCAGCTACGTGACGACCCAGGTCACGGCCTTCTCCGACTGGAGCGGCAGCGACGCGACACGCACCTATGCGTTTACGCGCACCGAGGCGCAGAAGAACAGCATCGAGCAATCGACCTACGAGCCGATCGTCGCGAGCGAGCTGTCCGCGTATGCGTTCCGGCAGGTGCCGCAGGCGCAGGCGCGGTATCTCGTCGGGCTGACCTATGCGGTCGGCAGCGATCTCGTGACGGTGCCGCAACCCGTCTACTACGATCCCTGGTTCGTCGGGCCGGGGCCGTACTGGCGGCGCGGGCCGTGGGGCCCGTGGGGGCCCTGGGGGCCGATGCCGGCCGGCTACGTCGCGCAGACGTACCAGGTGTTCGACTACACGCTCGGCATCCGCATCACCGAGCGCGCGACGGGCAAGGAGGTCTACAACGTGTCCGCGCGCACGACCGGCGACAACGGTACGCTGCTGTACGCGATGCCGTTCCTTGCGCGCAGCGCGCTCGCCGATTTCCCGCTGTCGAACGGCGCGGTCCGCTCGGTCCGGCTGCCGGTCGACAAGCGCGGCGGCCCGGCGGCGCCGGCCGCCAACGAGCGTGCGGTGCCGGCTGCGCCGGCTTCGGGCGCGGCGGTCGCGAAGTAGCGCTGCGTCAGCAACGGCGCGGCCCGCCCGGCCGCGCCGGCCACTTCCGTGCGTCAGACCCCGACGCCCAGCAGCGCCAGCGCGCCGAGCACGACGAACAGCACGGCCGCGATCCCGTGCACGAGCTTCGTCGGCAGGCGGTGCGCGAAGCGGTCGCCGAGCAGGATCGCCGGCACGTTCGCGAGCATCATCCCGAACGTCGTGCCGGCCACGACGCCGATGTAGTCCTGGAAACGCGCGGCCAGCGCGACGGTCGCGATCTGCGTCTTGTCGCCCATTTCCGCGAGGAAGAACGCGACGAGGGTCGCGCCGAACACGCCGAGCCGCGAACGGTTGGCATTGGCTTCGTCGGCGTCGAGCTTGTCCGGCACGAGGATCCACAACCCCATCGCGATGAACGAGAACGCAAGCGCCCAGCGCATGATCGACGGCGTGACGAGCGCGCCGAGCCATTCGCCGAGCGCGCCGGCGAAACCATGGTTCACGAGCGTCGCGACGAGCACGCCGAGGATGATCGGCACCGGCTTGCGATAGCGCGCGGCCAGCACGAGGGAAAGCAGTTGGGTCTTGTCGCCGATTTCAGCGAGGGCGACGGCGCCGGTGGAAATCAGGAAGGCTTGGGACACGTATGGGGTTCCGCGGGCCGATGTTGTGCGTGCGAGCGACGATCCACGGCGCGCCGGGCCCTGATGCGGCGCACTGTGAACCATCGGTCTCGCCAGGCCTAGGTGGCTGCGTCCGCCATGGCCGAACGGCCAAGTCTGTTGACGGACGCCTCCGTCACGATGCGCGCCGGGGGCGCGAGGCATCGAGCGGAGCGGCTACTCCCCAATGAGCGGCGAATTCTAGCACGGTGTGTCGCGCGCGGGAATGCGGCCGGGTAGGGTTGCGAGGCGCACTGGGACACGATCGGCGCGTGGCGCCTTCGGCTACCCGGCATGCGCGGTGGTGGATGCGTCGCCGCGCATGCCGGGACGGAAGCCCGGCGGGCAGTTACGCTGCGGCCGCGCGGCGGGCCGCGCCGCGTTCGTGGACGAGCTTGCCCGCCGCATAGGTGCGGTACACCGCGCGGTCGTCGCCGAGCAGCGCCAATGCGAACAGCAGCTCCTCGAGCGAATCCGCGCGCTTCGTGCGGCGCGCGAGCAGCGGCGTGGCCTGCGGATCGAGCACGACGAAGTCCGCCTCGGTGCGCGGCGCGAGCGTGCCGACCGTGTCGGCAAGGTCGAGCGCCTGCGCGGCGCCTGCCGTCGCGAGCCAGAACATCCGCGTCGCGCTCAGGTGGTGGCCCGACAGCCGTGCGACCTTGTGCGCTTCGTTCATCGTTTGCAGCATCGAGAACGACGTGCCGCCGCCGACGTCGGTGGCGAGCGTGACGGGCACGTCGTATTCGCCGGCCTTGTCGAAATCGAACAGCCCGCTGCCGAGGAAGAAGTTCGACGTCGGGCAGTGTGCCACGACGGTGCGCGTCTCGGCCATCCGGCGGCGGTCCTCGTCGTCGAGGTGGATGCAGTGGCCGTACACCGCGCGCGGCCGCAGCAGCCCGTAGCGATCGTAGATGTCGAGATAGCTGCGATGGCCGGGGAACAGCTCGGCCACCCATTTCACCTCGTCGACGTTTTCCGCGACGTGGCTCTGCACGAACACGTCCGGATGGCGGCGCGCGAGTTCGCCGCACGCTTCGAGCTGCGCCTCGGTCGACGTCGGCGCGAAGCGCGGCGTGAGCGCATACATCTGGCGGCCCTTGCCGTGCCAGCGGCCGATCAGCTCGGCGCTGTCGTCGTAACCCGATTGCGCGGTGTCGCGCAGGAATTCGGGGCAGTTGCGGTCCATCAGCACCTTGCCCGCGATCATCCGCAGGTCGCGCGCGTCGCTCGCCGCGAACAGCGCGTCGGCCGACTGCTTGTGCACCGTGCAGTAGACGAGCGCGCTCGTTGTACCGCAGGCGAGCAGTTCGTCGACGAAGAAGTCGGCGACTTCGCGCGCATGCTCGGGGTCGCCGAACTGGCGCTCGGTCGGGAACGTGTACTTGTCGAGCCACGGCAGCAGGCCCGGCGCCGGCGACGCGATCATGTCCGTCTGCGGATAGTGGATGTGCGTGTCGATGAAGCCGGGCACGATCAGCTTGTCGCGCAGGTCATGGACGATCGCGTCGCGCGCGAGCGTCGAGGCGAGCTGCGCATACGGGCCGGCCGCGACAACCTTGCCGTCGTCGACGATCAGGAGGCCGTCGGTCTCGTAGTTCGCGGCCTGGCTCGATTTAGCCGGGTCGCCGTTGAAGGTCAGCAGTTGGGAACGAAAAGCGGTTTGCGTCATGACGAATGGTCCTGCATCAAGGTAAGGCGAACAGAAGAAAGCGATCGACGCCGCGCGGGCGACGGCATGGACGGCGCCGCCCGCGCGGCTGCTGGGCGGCGCTTCGCGAGTCGCCGTGACACACTGCGTGCGGGGCGTCCGGATGCGATTGCGCAGGCGTTGGTGGCGGCCGCGGCCGCCAGCGCGTGATTGCCCGCGAATCTCGCAGCGTTGGCGATCGCGGCCGATGCGGCGGCGAACGGGACGGCAAGCCGCGATCGCACGCGCCGGCGGGCGGCGACGGACTGCGTCGCCGCCACGCGGGCAGCGAACGCGCTCGCGCCGGGCGCATGCATGCGTTCGGCTCGACGCCGGGCCGGACCGCGAGTCGCGAAGCGGATGCCGTTACCGTGTTTCATCTGTCCAGCGCACCTCGATGCGGGCCGTCACGCGGCCAGCCAGTACGCGTCGAGGCGCGCGATCAGTGCGTCGCGCTGCGCCGGGTCGATGAACGACGCCTCGAAGCCGTTGCGGATCACCGCATGGACTTCGGCATCGGTGAGGCGCAGCCCTTCGGCCGTCGCGAAGTAGTTTTCGTTGACGTAGCCGCCGAAATAGGCCGGATCGTCGGAGTTGATCGTCACCGCGACGCCGCGGTCGAGCAGCGCCTTCAGCGTGTGCTTCGCCATGTCGTCGAACACGCACAGCTTCAGGTTCGACAGCGGGCAGACGGTGAGCGCCGTGCGCGTGCGCGCGAGGCGTTCGACGAGCGCCGCGTCCTCGATGCTGCGCACGCCGTGGTCGATCCGGTCGACCTTCAGCACGTCGAGCGCTTCGTAGATGTACGCCGGCGGGCCTTCCTCGCCCGCGTGCGCGACGAGCTTCAGCCCGAGCGCGCGCGCCTTGTCGAACACGCGCGCGAACTTCGTCGGCGGATGGCCGAGCTCGGACGAGTCGAGACCCACGCCGATCAGGCGATGGCGATAGCGCTCGAACAGCGGCAATGCGGATTCGAACGTCGCGAGCGCGTCCTCTTCGGACAGGTGGCGCAGGAAGCACAGAATCAGCTTGCTCGACAGCCCGCGCTGCTCGGCATCGGCGAGTGCGCGCTCGATGCCCGCGACGACCGTCTCGATCGGCACGCCGCGTTCGGTGTGCGTCTGCGGGTCGAAGAACAGCTCGGTGTGAATGACGTTGTCGGCGAGCGCGCGTTCGCAGTACGCGGCCGTCATGTCGTGGAAATCCTGCTCGGTCAGCAGCACGCTCGCGCCTGCGTAATAGATGTCGAGGAACGACTGCAGGTCGGTGAACGCGTACGCGGCGCGCAGCGCGTCGATCGAGTCGTATGCGAGCTTCACGCCGTTGCGCTGCGCGAGCGCGAAAATCAGTTCGGGCTCGAGCGAGCCTTCGATATGGATGTGCAGCTCCGCTTTCGGCGCACGGGCAATCTTGTCCTTGAATGTCGGGGTCATGGCGTCGTTCTTGGTCGGTCAGTATGTTGGGGAAGCCTGCACGTTCGTGTTCGCCTCGACGGCCTGCAGCAACTGCGCGGCCACCGAGATCGCGATCACTTCGGGTGCCTTGTCGATGATGCCTTCGACACCGATCGGGCAGTGCATCCGCGCGACCTGGGCCGGGTCGATGCCGATGGCCGCGAGGCGATGATCGAACTGCACGCGCTTCGCGTGCGAGCCGGTCATCCCGAAGTACGCATAGTCGCCGCGTCGCAGGATGCGCTCGGCCAGCACGAAATCGAGTGCGTGGTCGTGCGTCATCACGACGAAGTAGGACTGCGGCGGCGCCGTGTCGACGGCGTCCGCCGGGGCAGCGGCCGCTTCGATCGCGAGATTGCCGATGCCGGCGAGCACGTCGGCCGGCGGGAACACCGCATCGGGCCCGTCGATCCAGCGCACGTGGCACGGCAGCGTCGCCAGCACCTTCACGAGCGCGGTGCCGATGTGCCCGGCGCCGAACAGCACGACGGGGAACGCATACGGCGCGATCGTTTCGGTCATCAGCGCCACGCCGCCGGTTTCCCACAGCAGGCAGTCGGCACGCGCGGCTTCCGATTCGGGCTCGCTCAGCAGCGGCGCGCCCGGCGAGGGGCCGAATGATACGCTACGCACGGTCGCGGCGCCGGCCGCGACGCGCTTCGCGAGCGACATGATCCAGCCGAGATCGCCGACGTCGAGCCGCTCGAACGCGAGCACGACCGCACCGCCGCAGCACTGGCCGAGGCTCGGGCCGAGCGCGAGCCGTTCGAGCCTGCGCGCGTGCGGCACGTGCGCGCCATCCTTCAGCAGATGCCGCGCGATCTCGATCGCTTTCCATTCCAGATGACCGCCGCCGATCGTATGGCGGGCCGTGTCGCGGGTGACGAGCATCTTGGTGCCGGCTTCGCGCGGCGCGGAGCCGTCGGTGTGCGCGACCGTCACGAGCACGGCCGCTTCGCCGTGCGCGAGCAGTTGCTGCAGATCGCCGAGCCAGGCTTCCATCAGCACGCTCCGTTCTGGACGACGCAGCACGACACGCGGCGCGGGCTGGCGGGCGCGGCGGCAGCGAGGACGGACGGGAGCGGGGCAGGCCGGCCGCACGGCCGATGCAGTGCGGCGGCGCGCCGAACGCGCGTGCGGGCGGTGCCGCCGGACACGCGGACGCCATGAGGGTGACGGATGCGGATGGTTTGCGTTGTCATGATGAATCCAGTCGACATTGCGGATCGGGCGCGCGTTACGCAGGGGGCGGTGAGACCGCCTGGCCTCGCGCACGTAGATCGCCATCCAGTCAGGAAGATAGCACCGCAACGCGACGGGAACATTGCCGGGCGGTGATCCGGGCTATCAGGAGGCGATCATGTCGATCATAGGCCCGCCGCGCGGTATCGGGGCGCAGGTGCGTGCACATCGGGCCGAAACGCAGGCGTGACGGGGCGCGGATGCGGCAGTCGCGCGACGCGCGTTCGCCCGGAAATCCGGGCAGCGGCGGGGTAGGGGTTTACGTGTGGCTGGCCGGATGCGGCTTGCGAAGGCGTCCGGCACGACCGGGCGACGGCGGACCGGCGGCTGCGCGGCCCGACTGAGCGGGCCGCGCGCGCAGGGCGTCGCCAAAGCGGCCGGCCGGTCAGGCCGCGAGCTTGCGGCGATGACGCCAGAGGCTTGCGACGACCGCAATCAGGATCGCGGCGAAGCCGATCAGCGCCCAGCCGGGCAGCAGGATGCCGAGGATCGGCGGGTAGACGGTCTCGCACAGCCCGGCGACCTTGAACATGCCGGGGAACCACTGCGCGGGCGGCAGGCTGTCGACGATCGGCTGCAGCGTGTCGAAGCCGCAGCTGAAGCCCGGATTCATCTGGATCGACAGGTGCCGAGCGGCGGTGCCGACGCCGCCGGCCGCGGCGATCGCGATCAGCAGCTCGAGCACCCAGATGCCGCGCCAGTGGCGGATCCCGGCGGCCAGGAACGCGAAGATCCCGATCGCGGCGAAGAAGTAGCGCTGGATGATGCACAGCGGGCACGGATCTTCGTTCTTCACGTACTGCAGGTACAGCGCACCGGCCAGCAGGGCGATGCACACCCATCCGAGCAGCATCAGCAGGCGGCGTTCGCGGCGTAGCGCAAGCGTGTAGTCGTTCATGTCGGCGGGGTTCCTCGTGGGTCGGTCCGGAAAACAATCGCGCGATTTTAGCGCGAACGGTCTGGCACGAAACTGACAACGCGCGTGCGGCACCCTGCCGCACCGCGCGCATCGCCCGCCGTCGATCGGCTGGCGCGGTCAGCGGATCGTGTTCAGCACGGCTTCGACCGCTTGGCCGATCGCGAGCAGCGCGTCGTCGCGATGCGGCGCCGCCGCGAGCATCAGGCCGACCGGCGCCGCGTCGCGCGGATGGCACGGCAGCGACAGCGCGCACGCGTCGAGGAAGTTGAACGCGCTCGGGTTGCGCAGGATCAGCGCATTGGTGCGCGTGAACGCGGCGTCGTCCGCTTCGAGTTCCGCGATGCGCGGCGGCACGACCGGCACCGTCGGCGCGACGAGCGCATCGAAGCGCGACCAGACCGTGTGCGCGGCTTCGTCGAGCATCGCGGCGCGCGCGGCGAGCAGGTCGAGATAGTCGGCCGCGCTCGCGGGTTCGCCCTTCAGGATCCGCGTCAGCACGCGCGGGTCGTACTGGTCGCGGTGCCGCGCGAGCAGCGGGCGATGCCATGCGTACGCCTCGATCGGCGAGAAACCGAAGCGGTTGATGTCGGGCAGCCGGTCGAGCGCGGAGAAGCGCACTTCCGTGACGATCGCGCCGGCGGCTTCGAGATGCTTGAGCGCGGCGTCGAGCGCGGCCGCGACGTCGGCATCGACGCCGTCCGTCACGTAGTTCGTCAGCACGCCGAGCCGCACGCCTTCGAGCGGCCGTGCGGCCGGCACGTGCGGTTCGAGGCCCGCGAGCATCCGGTCGACGAGCGCGCAGCACGCGACCGTCAGGCCGATCGGGCCGAACGAGTCGAGCGTCGTCGACAGCGGCACGCCGCCTTGCGTCGGGATCCGGCTCGCGGTCGGCTTGAAGCCCGTCAGCCCGCACAGGGCGGCCGGAATGCGGATCGAGCCGCCCGTGTCGGTGCCGAGCGCGACGGCGGCCATTCCGTCGGCGACGGACGCGGCCGCGCCCGACGACGAGCCGCCGGAAATCCGGGCGTCGTCCGGCACGTCGCGGTGGTACGGCGAGCGCGGATTGCCGAAGTGCGGATTCAGCCCGAGCCCGGAGAACGCGAACTCGCTCATGTTGGTGCGGCCGACCAGCACGGCGCCCGCGCGCTTGAGCCGCGCGACGGCGACCGCATCGGTGCGCGCAGCCGGCGCGCCGTCGAGCACGCGCGAGCCCGCGCGCGTCACCTGGCCTGCGACGTCGAACAGGTCCTTCACCGACACGGGAATGCCCGCGAGCGGCGACAGCACGGTGCCCGCGGCGCGCAGCCGGTCGTGCGCGTCGGCGGCCGCGCGCGCGTTGTCGGCATCGACTTCGGTGAAGACGACGGCACCCTGGCCCGACGGATCGGCGATCCGGTCGAGCGCGGCGTCGACGAGCGCGCGGCTCGTGGTCCGGCCGGCGGCGAGGTCGGCGGCGAGCTGGGCGAGCGGGGGGAAGGGCGTGAACGTGGTCATGGGCGGCTCAGGGGCGAAGATGTTGAAGAAGCGTGGAGCGGAACGAATCGATATGGCGTTCGACGGCCGCGCGCGCGCCGGCGGCGTCGCGCGCGGACAGCCGTTCGAACAGTTCGCGATGCTCGTGCTGGACGTCGGCGAGATGGTGAGGTTCGGACAGCGTGACGAACCAGAAGCGCAGCGAGCGCTCGTGCAGCGCGCGCAGGATTTCGGCGAGGACCGCATTGCGCGCGGCCGCGGCGATCGCCTGATGAAACGCGCGGTCGAGTTCCATCATGCCTTCGACGTCGTGCGTGTCGACGCAGGCCTGCCCGTCGTCGAGCTGCGCGGCCATGCGCGCGAGATCGTCGGGCGTCGCATGGCGCGCGGCGAGTTCGGCGCAGTGCGCTTCGTTGATACGCCGCACGTCGATTACCGCGACGATGTCGTCGAGCGACAGCGGTTGCACCATCAGCCCCTTGCGCGGCATCACGGACAGCAGCCCTTCGAGCACGAGCCGGTGCACGGCCTGGTGCACAGGCGTGCGGCCGATCCCCGTGCGCGCGACCAGATCGGCCTCGTTGAGCGCGGCGCCCGGCTTCAGGCGCATCGTGATGATGTCGCGCTGGATCAGCGCGTAGGCGCGGTCGGCGAGACTGATCGCCGACGCGGCGGGCCGGTCGCGGATGACGTCGGTCAGGGCATTCATGCGGGTTGCGGCGCGGCGGCCGGACGGGGCGCGATCATGGCGCGGGCGATCGGGAAGCATGGACAATCCGTGGATATTATTGTGATATATCACTGGTGTCCAGTGCACGCGGCGACGCGGGGCGTCGCCGGCACGCGAACGCGGGCGCTCCCCGGCACGGCCTGCCACCGACTTGCAACAATGTCGACAGGATGTTGCAGGTTTACCGCGCGATCGTGCACTGAAGCATAATGAATCCTCGTTTATCCATACGCGTGAGCGACGTACCAGACCATCGTCATGAGCGAAAACACGCTTTCCCCGGCCGGTCTGCCCGGCACCTCTTCCGCTTCTTCCGATTCTCCCCGTCCCGATCCGGCGAAAACGCCCGATGCGCCGGCAGCGCAGGCTGCCGCGCAAAACGTCGCCGTGGACGGCGCGTCGCCCGTTACGGCCACATCCGAGCCGGGTGCGGCGGGTGCCGCGGGCGACGGCGCCGCCGCGCCGCCGAAGCCCGGCT
>NZ_JBNCAB010000115.1:0-17563 GCF_049805555.1 Burkholderia sp. DN3021
GGGCGGCTGCGTCAGCGCGGGCAGCAGGTCGCCCGCGGCCGCGGCGATCGCCGCGCGCTTGGCCGGCTGGTCGGCGGGGATGAAGGTCGACAGGGTGGTCGTGCGGCCGACTTCGGGCAGCGCGTCGAGACGCTTCGCGGCCGCATCGGCTTCGGCGAGCGACGGCGCGAGCAGCGTGACGTCGTTGACGGCCGCTTCGGGCGAATCCTTCAGCGCGAGCAGCGTCGCCATCGATTCGCTGTTCGGATCCTTCAGGTGCAGCGGGTTGAAGTCGAAGCGCAGGAACGCGAGCAGCGGCAGCGCGCCGATCACGACCGCGAGCGTGCCGATCAGGATCGGCTTGCGATGGCGATCGAGGAAATCGTCGACCGGCGCGAGCCACGGGAAGCCCGGCGTCTTCGATTCGCCCGGCGGCGCGAACAGGCGCAGCAGCGCGGGCAGCAGCGTGAGCGTGGTCAGCAGCGCGACGAACATCCCGACGCCCGCGATCAGGCCGAGTTCGGACACGCCGCGATAGGCGGTGGGGATGAACGAGAAGAAGCTCGCCGCGACGGCCGCCGTGGCCAGCGCGAGCGGCATGCCCATCGAGTGCGCGGCGCCGATCAGCGCGTGATCGATGCGCTGGTCGCGGAAGCGTTCCTCGCGGTACTTCACGCCGTACTGGATCGAGAAATCGACGCCGAGGCCGACGAACAGCACCATGAACGCGACCGAGATCATGTTCAGCGAGCCGACCATCGCGAGGCCGAGCGCGGCGGTCACGACGAGGCCGACGAACAGCGTGACGAGCACCGAGCCGATCATCCGCTTCGAGCGCAGCGCAAGCCACAGGATGACGAGCACGGCGAGCAGCGTGAGCGCGCCGTTGAGCGCCGCGCCGTCCTCGACCGATGCGAATTCGTCGTCGGCGAGCGGCTGTTCGCCGGTCAGGCGCACGGCCGCGCCGTAGCGCTTTTCGAGGTCGAGCGAACGGGCAGCGTCGCGGATCACCTGGCTGGTTTCCGCGCCGGCCTTCAGCGCGCCGTAGTTGACCACGGGCTGCACGGTGACGAATGCGCGCGCGGGCTGCCGCGCGGCATCGCTGTCGACCAGCGCGCGCCACGAGAACGCGGCCGGCTTGCCGGCCAGCACGTCGTCGACCGTCGCGGCGCTGCGCGCGAGCAGCTTCGCCATCGCCGGCAGTTTCACCTGGCCGGTCAGGAGCGGCTGGCCGAGCGTGGTGGCCAGCGTCGTCGCGAGCCCGGTCAGGCTCGGGTTCTTCGCGAGTTCGTTGACGAGCGGGCGCGCGCTCGCGAGCTGCGACGTCGTATCGGAGACTTCCTGCGGCGACAGGAACAGCAGCCCGTTGTGCTCGAAGAACGGCCCGCCGCCGGGCTCGGCGACCTGGCCGATGCGACCGGCTTCGGCCTGCTTCTGCAGCGCTTCGGTCAGCGCATGCGCGGCGGCATTCGCGAATTCGGGCGCGGGCGCCTCGACGACCGCGAGGATCGTGCCGTTGCGTTGCGGGAACGCTTTATCGACGGCCTGGCCGAGCGCAGCCCATTGCGGTTCCGCATCGACGAGCTTGCTGATGTCGGTATTGATCTTGAAATGCTGCGCGACGTAGACACCGCTGAGGGCAGCGATGACGAGCGACAGGACGACGACCCAGACGGGACGGCGCACCGACCACGCAACGAGTCGGACGATGAGAGATGTCACCATGTGGCGGTGGGGAGCGGCTGGCAAGGGCAAAGTAGCCAAGTATACCGGCGCGGCGTGGCGACTGACGTGACGTTGCGGGTTTCGGGGCGGGAAGGAGATTTGTTCGCGGCGGCGGAATCGGTACCGGTGGTCGGCTGTTTTGTAAGGGGATATTTACATAATCGGCGCCGCACCGTCTCGCCGTGCCGTCGCCCGCGCCTGTGACAAATGCAGTTGAAAGGTAACAGTCGGTCACGGCGCGGCAGCCGGGCGTCAGGCCCGGTATACTTTGCTGCACCGGCCGCTGCAAGGAGCCGGTCGTTTTTTCCCATCGAGTGCGAATAATCGTATGAAACGTCATCTGTTTGCTTTCGTCGCGGCCGCCGCCGTGTCGGTTTCCGCTTTCGCGCAGAGCGCGCCGGTCGATATCGTCCGCAATGCGGTCGAGGGCACCGTCACCGCGATGAAGGCGGATCCGGCCGCACGCGGCGGCGACATGGCGAAAGTCACGCAGGTCGTCGAGCAGCGCTTCCTGCCCGCGACCAACTTCGAGCGCACGACCCGCATCGCCGTCGGCGACGCGTGGAAACAGGCGACGCCGGAACAGCAGCAGGAGCTGTACAAGCAGTTCAGGCTGCTGATGACGCGCACCTACGCCGCGTCGCTCGCGCAGCTCGGCGGCCAGGACGCGAAGTTCTCGTTCAAGGCCGGCGGCGCGTCGGGCGCCGACGCGCTCGTGCAGTCGACGGTGACGACGCCGGGCGACAGCCAGTCGGTCGGCTATCGTCTCGGCAAGGTCGGCAACGACTGGAAGATCTACGACATCGACATGTCGGGCGCGTGGCTGATCCAGGTCTACCAGGGCCAGTTCAAGAGCCAGCTCGCGTCGGGCGGGATCGCCGGGCTGATCGCGTATCTGCAGAAGCACAATTCGCGGACGAACTGACGGCCGCGGCGCGGCTCGCAGTCCGGATGCATGAAGGGCGCCACGGGCGCCCTTTTTCGTTGCGGATCGCGGTGTCGCGCTACCCTACCGCCGCCGATGCTCGACCGCGAACTTGATCAGCTCGGCCTGCCCTTCGATCTCGAGCTTGCGCTTCAGATTGAGCCGGTGCGTTTCGACCGTGCGCACCGACAGCCCCGTCTGCTGCGCGATCTGCTTGCTCGACAACCCCTCGGCCAGCGCATCGAGAATGTCGCGTTCGCGCGGCGTCAGGCGATCGAGCGGCGACGCGGTCGCGCTCGCGTGGATCATTCGCGCGGCGAGGCCTTCGCTGAAGAACGTCTGCCCGGCCAGCACCGCGCCGATCGCGCGGACGATCTCGCTCGCGGGCGAATCCTTCAGCAGGTAGCCGCTCGCGCCGGCACGCACGGCCTGCGTCACGTATTCGAGGTTGTCGTGCATCGACAGCATCAGCACGCGGATGCCGGGGAAACGCTCGTGGAACACGCCCGCGAGCGTGATGCCGTTCATCCCGTTCATGCCGACGTCCATCAGCGCGAGATCGGGTTCGAGCGACGCGGCGAGCGCGAGCGCCTCGTCGGCGTTGCCGGCCTCGCCGACCACGGACAGGTCGGCCGCTTCGAGCCGCATCCGCAAGCCGTCGCGCACGAGCGGGTGATCGTCGACGAGCAGCAGTCGGGCGGCGGGCCGGGCGGTGTCGGGGGCGCTCATGCGTCAAAGGTCTCCTGTTATGGGGCGTGTCTTCACGCGGCGCTGCGCAGCGGCACGCGCGCGGCGACGATCGTGTGGCCGACCTGCGACGTGATCGTCAGCATGCCGCCGAGCGCGTCGAGGCGTTCGCGCATGTTGCGCAGGCCGATGCCGCGGCGCGCGTCGGCCTGCGAGCGTTCGGCGTCGAAGCCGCAGCCGTTGTCGGCGATGGTCAGCGTGACGGATTGGGCGCCGATGTCGAGCGTGACGGCCGCGCGCGACGCCTGCGCATGATGCACGATGTTGCTGAGCGCTTCCTGCGCGATCCGGAACAGCGCGGTGTTGACGGCCTCGGGCAGCGGCCGCATGCCGCTGTGCGCGACCTGCGTATAGCCGATGTCGATGCCGCTTTCGGCGCCGAGTTCGCGGACCAGCTGCTCGAGCGCGGCCGCGAGGCCGAGATCGTCGAGCATCGACGGACGCAGCGCATGCGAGATGCGCCGTACTTCGCGCAGCGTATCGCCGAGCCGCCCGACGCCCGACACGAGCGCCTGCTCGGCCTCGGGCACGCGCGACGTGCCGCGTTCGAAGCGCGCGAGCGCGGATTCGAGCATCAGCTTCGCGGACACCATCATCTGGCTGATCCCGTCGTGCAGTTCGCGCGACAGCCGCGCGCGTTCCTGCTCCTGCGATTCGACGACGCGCTGCGCGAGCAGCTTGAGCTTCGCGTCGGCGCTGCGCGACTCGCTGACGTTCAGCACCAGCGCGCACACGGCGATCGCCGCCGCGCCGGTGAGCGCGATCGCGGTGAGCCAGCTCATCGTGCGCTCGATGTTCGCGGACGCGCGCGCGTCGATGCGCTGCAGCGCGGTGTCGACGTCGTCGAGATAGATGCCCGTGCCGACCATCCAGCCCCAGCGTTCGAGCGCGACGACGTAGCCGAGCTTCGGCGCGACGCGGCCCGTCGACGGCCGCTGCCATGCGTAGCGCACGTAGCCGCCGCCGTGCGACGCCGCGCCGATCAGCTTCTGGATCGTCAGCGCGCCCTGCGGGTCGCGCATCGACCAGAAGTTGTGACCCACGCGCTCGGGCTCGCGCGGATGCATCAGCGAATTGCCGTGCAGGTCGTACACGAAGAAATAGCCGTCGGGCCCGAAATCCATCTTCTGCAGCATCGCGAGCGCCTGCGTGCGCAGCAGCGCGTCGTCGCGCGCATTGCGGCCGCTCGCGTCGTAGAGCGGCATGATCGCGCTCGTCGCGAGCTCGACGTAGTGCTTCAGCTCGACTTCCTTGCTCGACAGGTACGCGGCCTGGATCGTCGCGTGCTGCGTGCGCGCGAGCGACGTCGCCTGCTGGCGCACGCCGAAGCCGATGCCGGCGATCGCGAGCAGGAACGGCACGATGGCCAGAAGGAAGATCTTTGCCTTGAGTCTCATGGTGGTGCGAAGCGGCCGTGAACCGGTGCGGCCGGCTAGGTGCGGCCGGCCAGCCGTGGGCCGGCCGGGCGCGTCAGCCGCGCGGCGGCGTATCGAGCCGACATTGTCGGCGATTTTGCACGTGGGCGGCTGCGACCAGGCGGCTGCCCCGCCGCGGCTCGGGTGCCCGGGCGCTCAGGCCCGCCGCGACTCGAGATTGTCGGGAGATGCGGCCGTCAGTACGACGATGCGGTTGCGCCCGCCTTCCTTCGCGCGATACAGCGCATCGTCGGCGAGCTTCAGCGCGGCCTGCATGTCGTCGTCGAGTTCGGGATAGCTCGTCGTCACGCCGATGCTGACCGTCAGGCGGCCGGCCGTGCCGGCGTCGTGCCGGATGCCGAGATCGAGGATGCCCGTGCGGATCGTCTCGGCGATCGTCACCGCGCCGTCGGTGTCGACGTCGGGCAGCACCACGACGAACTCCTCGCCGCCGTAGCGCGCCGCATAGTCGGCCGGGCGGCGCAGGCAGCCGCCGATGCAATGGCCGACCGCGGCGAGCGCGTCGTCGCCGGCCTGGTGGCCCTGCGTGTCGTTGTAGCGCTTGAAGTAATCGACGTCGATGAACAGCAGCGACAGCGCATGCTGCGAGCGCGCGGCGCGGCGCCATTCGCGCGCGAGCGTGACGTCGAGCATCCGGCGGTTGTCGAGGCCGGTGAGGCCATCGGTGCGCGCGAGCGCCTGCAGCTCGGTTTCCGCGCGATGGCGCTTGCGCAGCTGCACGTCGAGCAGCAGCGACAGGCCGACGAAGCCGATCGCGAGCGCGACCATCGCGGAGCCGATCGGAATCGCACGGTCGTACCACGCGGCGTAGGTGTCCGCTTCCGAGCGCGCGACCATGACGATGAGCGGCAGGTGATCGAGGTGCCGGAACACGTACAGGCGCCGCACGCCGTCGATCGTCGCGGTGTCGGCGAAGCTGCCTTCGCTGGCGGTCATGAAATGCCGGAACGTGCTGGCGCGGCTGATGTCGCGGCCGACGATCTTCGGGTCGTACGGTTCGCGCGCGAGCATCAGGCCGCGCGTGTTGATCAGCGCGACCGAGCCGCGGTCGCCGAGCGACAGGCGCGAGAACAGGTTCTGGAAATATTCGAGCCGGATCGACATCACCGCGACGCCGCCGAACGACCCGTCGGGCTTCGTGATCCGCCGGCTGAGCGCGATGCTCGGCGAGCCGTCGCGCAGCCGCGAATGGTACGGGGGGCTGACGTACAGGCCGACGTCGGGCCGGTCGCGATGCACGGTGAAGTACGGCTCGTTGCCGAAGTTGGCCTTGCGCGGCACGTCGCCCTTGCCGTCGACCGCGATGTCGCCCTTTGCGTCGAGCACGTAGATGCCGCCGAGGTACTTGGCCGTCGTCGCGCGGTCGAACAGCACCTGGCGGCGCAGCGGCATCGGCAGCGCGATGACCGCGGGGTCGTTCGCGCCTTCGACGACGGCCTGCAGCGACAGCGAATAGATCTCGATGTTGCGCTCGATGTCCCACGACGCCATCAGCGCGAGGTTCTGCTGCATCGTGCGCGAGCGGTCGCGCGCGTCGATGCGGCCTTCGTACAGCACGATTCCGCACAGGAACAGAAGGAGCAGCGCGATCAGCAGCCCCGTATAGAAGATCAGGTGCGGCAGCAGGAACCGGCGCAGATGAGCGGCGACACGGCTTGTCCGGCCGGATTCGCTGGGCATTGCGTAGTCGGTTTCTGCCATGGTCCGTGGATCGATGGGCATCGTCGCCAGGCGGCGGGCCGATGCGATTGTTCGTATGACGTGTCGGCAGCGATCCGGTGCGCGGCCCTCTTCCGGCGCCTTCTTTCCGCCCGGCGGAGAAAATGGACACCGATTATCGGTAATCGCGACCAGATATACCGGTAAATCATGCATTCATTGGCGGCATCTGCCGCGATTCGACGATCCGACGAATCGGGCGGCGCGGATTCAACGGAGTATAACGTGCGCATTCGCGTGCGCGGAAAATGTTGCGACCCGTTGATCGGGGTCACATTACCGTGCAATCCCGGGCTTGCAAATATCGGGCAGAGCGTTACTGCGCAAGGTTTTGCCGCGTGGCGGGCGCGGCGTGCCGCGTACGGCCGCCGATTCAGACGGATTAACGGCCGGCGCACGCGAAACTTGAAAGCGCGCGATATGTTCCGATTATCGGTTTCAACATACGGTTTCAACGGCCGCGCGAACGTAAAAATGAAAACGGGCGGCGATGAGGGCCGCCCGTTTCGCGGAGCCGGCATGCGGGACGGGCCCGCATGCGCATGCTCAGGCGCCGTGCTGTTGCGCCTTGAACGCGAGCCGGAACCGATGCAGCAGCGGCTCGGTATAGCCGCTCGGCTGCGACGTGCCCTGCAGCGCGAGCGCGCACGCGGCCTTGAACGCGGTCGACTGGTCGTAGCCGGGCGCCATCGGGCGATAGTTCGGGTCGCCGGCGTTCTGCTGGTCGACGACGCGCGCCATCCGCTTGAACACGTCGAGCACGAAGGCCTCGGTGATCACGCCGTGGCGCAGCCAGTTCGCGATGTGCTGGCTCGAAATGCGCAGCGTCGCGCGGTCTTCCATCAGGCCGACGTTGTGGATGTCGGGCACCTTCGAGCAGCCGACGCCCTGTTCGACCCAGCGCACGACGTAGCCGAGGATGCCCTGCGCGTTGTTCTCGACCTCGCTCAGGATCTCGTCTTCGCTCCATTCGGCACGCTCGACGACCGGCACGGTCAGCAGGCCTTCGAGCAGCGCGTCGCGCTCGCTCGCGTACGGCGTCTTTTCGAGCTCCTGCTGGACGGCCTGCACGTCGACGAGGTGGTAGTGCAGCGCGTGCAGCGTCGCGGCGGTCGGCGACGGCACCCACGCAGTGTTCGCACCCGCGCGCGGATGCGCGATCTTCTGCTCGAGCATCGCGTGCATCAGGTCCGGCATCGCCCACATGCCCTTGCCGATCTGCGCGCGGCCGCGCAGGTCGGCCGACAGGCCCGCGAGCACGTTGTTGCGCTCGTACGACGTGATCCAGGCCGACGACTTCATGTCGCCCTTGCGGATCATCGGGCCTGCTTCCATCGCGGTGTGCATCTCGTCGCCGGTGCGGTCGAGGAAGCCGGTGTTGATGAACGCGACCCGCGCGGCGGCGGCCGCGATGCACGCGGCGAGGTTCACGCTGGTGCGGCGCTCCTCGTCCATGATGCCCATCTTCAGCGTGTTGCGCGGCAGGCCGTACAGATCCTCGATGCGCGCGAACAGCGTATCGGCGAACGCGACTTCGACCGGGCCGTGCATCTTCGGCTTCACGATGTAGATCGAGCCCGTGCGCGAGTTGCGCTTCGCCTTCAGGTCGTGCAGCGCGCACAGCGTCGTGACGACGCCGTCGAGGATTCCTTCCGGAATCTCGTTGCCGTCGCGGTCGAGCACCGCGCCGTTGGTCATCAGGTGGCCGACGTTGCGCACGAACAGCAGCGAGCGGCCGTGCAGCGACAGCGTGCCGCCGTCGGGCGTCGTGTAGTCGCGGTCGGCGTTCAGGCGGCGCGTGAAGCTTTTGCCGCCCTTCGCGACTTCCTCGACCAGCGTGCCCTGCATCAGGCCGAGCCAGTTGCGGTAGAGCTGGACCTTGTCGTCGGCGTCGACCGCCGCGACCGAATCCTCGCAGTCGATGATCGTGCTGACCGCTGCTTCGAGCACGACGTCCTTCACGTTCGCGAGATCGGCGCGGCCGATCGGCGTCGACGCATCGATCTGGATCTCGATGTGCAGGCCGTTGTGCTTCAGCAGGATCGCGGACGGCGCGTCGGCCGTGCCCTGATAGCCGGCGAACAGCGCCGGCTGCGCGAGATGCACGACACCCTTCGCGGTTTCGACGGCGAGCTGGCCGTCCTGCACGCGGTAGCGCAGCGCCTCGCGGTGCGAGCCGCTCGCGAGCGGCGCCGCGTTGTCGAGCACGTTGCGCGCGTAGTCGATCACGCGCTGGCCGCGCGTCGGGTTGTAGGTCGCGGTGCGTTCGGCGCCGCCGTCCTCGGGCAGCGCGTCGGTGCCGTACAGCGCGTCGTACAGGCTGCCCCAGCGGGCGTTCGCGGCGTTCAGCGCATAACGCGCGTTCGACAGCGGCACGACGAGTTGCGGGCCGGCCTGCGTGGCGATCTCGCTGTCGACGTTCGCGGTGGCTGCCGCGACGTTCGACGGGACCGGTACGAGGTAGCCGATTTTTTCGAGGAACGCGCGATAAGCGGCGTGGTCGCGCACGGGGCCGGGGTGCGCGCGGTGCCAGGTGTCGAGTTCCTGCTGCAGACGGTCGCGTTCCGCGAGCAGTTCGCGGCTGCGCGGCGCCAGATCGTGCACCAGGGCCGAGAAACCGCTCCAGAATGCGGCCTTGTCGATGCCGGTGCCCGGCAGCGCTTCGTTTTCAATGAACTGGCTCAGCGCTGGCGCGACTTGCAGTCCTGCTTGGTCGATCATCGTTATCCTCCCGGGGAAAAATGCGCGCGCGGCTAGAGGGCCTGTTCACGCTAATAACGGGCTTGCGAACGAGCCTTGCCGGCCGCAGTGCAAGGAGCAAGGAGCGCCGTTTGGCCGAGCCAAACAAGCGACGCGCGACGCCGCAATGCGGCCGGCAAGGCTCGTTCCCCTGATCGGAAAAAATAATTTGTGGGGCTGGCCACCAGAAGGGCCGATCGCTGCGTCGTGCTCCTTGCGAATACGTCGAGTATTCGCTTCGTCGCAATCCTTGCGCTCGGCCCTTCTGGTGGCCAGCGCAAGCCCGTTATTAGCGTGAACAGGCCCTCCTATGTCGCGACGCTTTGTGTGCCGGCGCGGGCGATCTGCGCGTCCTGCTCGGACTTTACGCCAGACACGCCGATCGCGCCCGCAATCCGGCCGCCGACCGTGACCGGCACGCCGCCTTCGAGCAACCCCGTCAGCGGCACGCTGAGAAACGCGGTGCGGCCACCGTTGATCATATCCTCATAAGCCTTCGTCTCGCGACGGCCGAGCGCCGCCGCGCGCGCCTTGTCCTGCGCGATGGTCGAGCTGGCCGGCGATGCGCCGTTCAGCCGCGCGAACGCGAGCAGGTGGCCGCCGTCGTCGACGACGGCGATCGACACGGCCCAGCCGTGGCGTTCCGCCTCCGCGCGGGCGGCGGCGAGCATGCGGTCGGCATCGGCGAGTTCGAGTTCGGGTTTCGTCTGCATGGATGTCCTCCGGAACCAGGTCAGTTGATCAGTCGGTTGTCGACGAGCTCGATCCAGTGGCGCACGGGCGTGCGGCCCGCGCCGTTCAGGTGAGTCTGGCAGCCGACGTTGGCCGTGACAATCAGGTCCGGCCGCACGGCTTCCAGCGCGTCGAGCTTGTTGTCGCGCAGTTGCGTCGCGAGTGCGGGCTGCGTCAGCGAATACGTGCCGGCCGAGCCGCAGCAAAGGTGGCCGTCGGCGACATTCGTCAGATCGAAGCCGAGCCGCGTCAGGATGCTTTCAACCGCGCCGCCGAGGCGCTGCGCGTGCTGCAGCGTGCACGGGCAGTGGACCGCGACGCGGCGCGGCGTCGCGTCGGCCAGCTCGTCGAGCGGCTCGGCCGCGATCACCTCGGCGAGATCGCGCGCGAGCGCGCTGACGCGCCGCGCCTTCTCTGCATAGACGGGGTCGGAGCGCAGCAGGTCGCCGTATTCCTTGACGAACGCGCCGCAGCCGCTCGCCGTCAGCACGATCGCTTCCGCGCCGGCTTCGATCGCGGGCCACCATGCGTCGATGTTGCGGCGTGCGCGGGCGAGGCCCGCATCCTGCGCGTTCAGGTGATATTCGGTCGCGCCGCAGCAGCCGGCCTCGCGCGCCGGGCTCACGCTGATGCCGAGCCGGTCGAGCACGCGCGCGGCGGCCGCATTGGTGTTCGGCGACAGCGCGGGCTGCACGCAGCCTTCGAGCATCAGCACGCGCCGCGCGTGACGCACGGCCGGGCGCGGCGCGGCCGCGGGCACGGCGGCCGGGATCTTGTCCTGCAGCGCGCCGGGCAGCAGCGGGCGCAGTGCGCGGCCGGCCTTCAATAACGCGGCGAACGTCGCCGGGCGCGGCACCACGTGACGCAGCCCCGCGCGCAGCAGGCGCTCGCGCGCGGGACGCTGCGCGCGCTTCTCGGCTTCCGCGCGGCCGATGTCGAGCAGCGTGTGGTAGCGCACGCCGGACGGGCAGGTCGTCTCGCAGTTGCGGCAGGTCAGGCAGCGGTCGAGATGCTGCTGCGTGCGCTCGCCGCACGGCTCGCCTTCGAGCAGTTGCTTGATCAGGTAGATGCGGCCGCGCGGCCCGTCGAGCTCGTTGCCGAGCACCTGGTAGGTCGGGCAGGTCGCATTGCAGAAGCCGCAGTGCACGCACGCGCGCAGGATCGCTTCCGCTTCGTCGGCCCGGGCGAGGGCCTTGCTTGCTTCGCTGAGATTGGTTTGCATCGGCGGGTCGCTTCGAAGGTCAGAGGTCGGCGTACAGGCGCCCGGGATTGAAGATCGCGTGCGGGTCGAGTTGCGCCTTGAGTTGCCGATGCACGCGCAGCAGCGCGCGCGGCAGCGGCTGGAACGGCTCGTGCGTCGTGCCCGGCGTGAAGCAGGTCGCGTGGCCGCCCCATTGCGCGGCAAGCCGCTGCACGTCGGTCGGCGCGGCATCGCTTTTCAGCCAGCGCTGGGCGCCGCCCCAGTCGGCGAGCAGCGCGCCGGGCCACGCGTCGAGCGGCGCGGCGGCCGGCACCGATACGCGCCACAGCGGGCGCGGATCGTCGAAGAACGGCAGCGCGAGATCGCGCAACCGTGCCCAGAACGCGTCGTCGATGTCGTCCATCCGGTCGCCGCCGATCGTGTCGCGCGCGGCCTTCACCGAGCCCTCGCCGCCTTCGATCCGCACGCGCAGCACACCGTCCGCGTGGCACGCGCCCGCGAGCGGCAGCCCCGCGCGCCGCCACGCGGCGACGCGCTGCACGGCTTCGCCGGGAGCGAGCGGCAACGCGAGATCGCACGTCGCGCGCGGTTTCGGCAGCACTTTCAGCGACACTTCGGTCACGACGCCGAGACAGCCGAAGCTGCCGGCGAGCAGCCGCGACACGTCGTAGCCCGCGACGTTCTTCATCACCTCACCGCCGAAGCGCAGGTGCTTCGCGCGGCCCGTGATCACGCGGCAGCCGAGCACGAAGTCGCGCACCGCGCCGACCCACGGGCGGCGCGGCCCCGACAGCGCCGCCGCGAACATCCCGCCGACCGTTGCCGCGCCGCCGAACGCGGGCGGCTCGCACGGCAGCATCTGGCCGGCCGAATCGAGCATCGCTTCGAGATCGGCGAGCGGCGTGCCCGCGCGCGCGGTGACGACGAGCTCGGTCGGGTCGTACGCGACGACGCCGCGATGCGTGCGCACGTCGAGTGTGCGGCCTTCGACGGGGCGGCCGAGGAACGCCTTGGAGCCGGCGCCGCGGATGTGCAGCGGCTGGCGGTCGCTGAGCGCGGCGTCAACCTGGGCGACGAGCGCCGTGCTGTCGTCGATCGATTCGATTTCGCGTCGCATCAGAAGCGCTCCAGTTCGGGAAACGGCAGCTTGCCGTGATGGACGTGCATCGCGCCGAATTCGGCGCAGCGGTGCAGCGTCGGGATGTTCTTGCCGGGATTGAGCAGCCCCTGCGGATCGAATGCGGCCTTCACTGCGTGGAAGAACGTGATTTCGTCGGCGTTGAACTGCACGCACATCTGGTTGATCTTCTCGCGCCCGACGCCGTGCTCGCCGGTGATGCTGCCGCCCGCCGCGACGCACAGCTCGAGGATCCTTCCGCCGAGCGCTTCCGCGCGGTCGAGCTCGCCGGGCCGGTTCGCGTCGAACAGGATCAGCGGGTGCATGTTGCCGTCGCCCGCATGGAACACGTTCGCGACCGGCAGCCCGTATTCGGCGGACAGCGCGGCGATCCCTTCGAGCACGCGCGGCAGCTCGCGGCGCGGGATCGTGCCGTCCATGCAGTAGTAGTCGGGAGACATGCGGCCGACCGCGGGGAACGCGTTCTTGCGACCGGCCCAGAAGCGCTGCCGCTCGGCCTCGTCGCGTGCGACGCGGATCTCGGTTGCGCCCGCGTCGCGCAGCAGCGTGGCGACGCGTTCTGCATCCTCGTCGACGTCGCTCGCCGCGCCGTCGAGCTCGCACAGCAGGATCGCCTGCGCGTCGACCGGATAGCCCGCGTGGATGAAATCCTCGGCCGCGCGGATCGCGAGGTTGTCCATCATCTCGAGGCCGCCGGGAATCACGCCCGCGCCGATGATCCGCGCGACCGCCGCGCCGGCCTCGGCGACGTCGTCGAAGCTGGCCATCAGCACCTTCACGCACGGCGGTTTTGGCAGCAGCTTCACGGTGACTTCGGTGACGATGCCGAGCATGCCTTCGGAGCCGGTGAACAGCGCGAGCAGGTCGAAGCCCGGTGCATCGAGCGCATCGGCGCCGAGCGTGAGCGTGTCGCCATCGATCGTCAGGATCTCGACCTTCAGGATGTTGTGCACCGTGAGCCCGTATTTCAGGCAGTGCACGCCGCCCGCGTTTTCGGCGACGTTGCCGCCGATCGAGCACGCGATCTGCGACGACGGATCGGGCGCGTAGTAGAGGCCGTGCGGCGCGGCCGCCTGCGAGATCGCGAGGTTGCGCACGCCGGGCTGCACGCGCGCGGTGCCGGCGTCGGGGTCGATGTCGAGGATCCGGTTGAACTTCGCCATCACGAGCAGGATGCCTTTTTCGAGCGGCATCGCGCCGCCCGACAGCCCCGTGCCCGCGCCGCGCGCCACCACCGGCACGCTGTGCGCGGCCGCGACGCGCAGCACCGCGCACACCTGCTCGACCGTGTCGGGCAGCACGACCGCGAGCGGCACCGTGCGGTACGCGGCGAGGCCGTCGCATTCGAACGGCTTGAGCGCCTCGCGTTCGTGCAGCACGTCGAGGCCGGGCGCCGCCGCATGCAGCGCGGCGACGAGCGTGTCGCGGCCGACGGTCGCCAGCGGGCCGTCGATCCGTTCGTCATAGATGAAACTCATCTGTCTGTCTCCGTCTCCACCATGCGGGCGGCCGCGCGATGCGCGACACGCCGGATGGACGGGATTCTTGGCGGGCCGGGCGCGCCTGTCCAGACGTCTTCCATGTGGTCGTACCAGTTTTTATGAAGGCACCCGAAAGCCGCCATGCGGAGAACCAGAAACCCGAATCAGGACAAGGGTTTGTGAGAAAATCGCCGATATCCGTCCAAAGTGGTCGTACCAGTATGGAAATGCAGGATCGAGAGGGGCCGGCGCGGCGCGTGGCCGACGTCGTCGCCGAGCGGATCGAGAAGCTGATCGTCGACGGCGTGCTGAAGGCCGGGCAGGCGCTGCCGTCCGAGCGGCGGCTGACCGAGAAGCTCGGTGTGTCGCGCACGGCCGTGCGCGAAGGGATGAAGCTGCTGCACGCGCGCGGGATCATCGACACGATGCACGGCAAGGGTTCGTTCGTCGCGAGCCTGACCCCGCAGCGCGAAATCACGCCGATGATGCATCTGCTCGGCTCGCAGCCGCGCACGCTGTACGACCTGTTCGAGGTACGCGGGATGCTCGAGGCCGAGGCCGCGCGACTCGCCGCGCTGCGCGGCACGTCGGCCGATTTCATCCTGATCAGGCGCCGCTACGACGAAATGACGGCGGCCGACGCGCAGGATCTCGACCCCGCCGCGCGCGCTAAGCTCGATCACGCGTTCCATCTCGCGATCTGCGAGGCGTCGCACAACCCCGTGCTCGTCAACACGCTGCAGTCGCTGACCGACCTGCTGCTCAGTTCGGTGTTCGCATCGGTGAACAACCTCTATCACCGCGAACCGCTGAAGAAGCAGATCGACCGCCAGCATGCGCGGCTCTACAACGCGGTCACTGGGCGGCTGCCCGAGCAGGCGCGCAAGGCCGCGAGCGAACATATCCGCCAGTGCGTCGAGTATCTGCGCGAGATCGAGCAGGAGGAGCAGCGGCTCGTGCGTTCGACGTTGCGGCTCGAGGGGTGGACTTAGGCGCGTTGGTTTTTGTCAGGTGGCCGTGCAGTCGGCATCGTCCTGCGCTTCGAGCCTGGATGCCCAGCCGGACTTGGCTTCTTTCAGCACGATTCGCTGTTTTTCTGCACGCTCGATCGCGTTGATGCGCTCGATTGCCGACGCGATAGGAACATTGCCGTCCGCGTGTGCGAGGTACAGCAGGCGAACCAGTTTGTCGGCCCAGCGCGGCACTTTGCCCGACTTCTCCCAGCGGGCGACCGCCTGCTCGTTGTTGCCGAGCAGCTTGGCCAGTCCGCTCTGCGATTGCATCAGGCCGGCGCTGCGCACATACCGAAACTCGACCCCCGTGAGCGGAGCGGCTTTTTTCGCGAGCGCGAGACAGATTGCGGTGCAGAGTCCGTCCAGATCGTTGATGGACACACCGTCGCCATAGGGTGTCTTGTGCAGCGTATATCCGTTCGTCAGCCATACATTTTTCAGGCCACCGTCGGTGTAGTGATACATATCAGCCCCTTGGTGCGTCAATTCAGCGTTTGGTGACTTCCATCACGGTGATCACCGTGAGGTGAGGAGCAGGATGATCCACGAGTACGGCCACGCCGACATTGACGCCCGACACATACCGCTCCATCACACAGCGCAGGCCCGATGCCCGCATGTCCGGTTCAGGCTCGCTCACGATGACGCCCTTGCGCAGCGTTTCCAGCACCATCGGATCGTTGATCTTCCGCTGCCGCATCCGGTCGCGTGCATGGCCGACGAACACGATGTTCGCTGAAACGGCCGCACATACCCGGATGTGCTTCTCAAGCTGTCGTTTGGATGGTTGCCCCAATCGCACACCTATCATTTTGATAGGTTGGAGTTTACGCTGTTTGCTGAGTGTCGGGGATAAATTTTGGCTATTGGGCACGGTTCGCCTGGCGTCACGCAGTCGAAAAAAAGCCCGCCGAAGCGGGCAACCTCACGATGCGGAGGAGGAGATGCGTGAGCGCGGGCGGCGCGCGTTCAGCCTTTCGTCGCGCCGAACGTGAGCCCTGCGACGAAATGCTTCTGCATCGCGAAGAACATCGCGACCGACGGCAGCGCGGCAAGAATCGAGCCGGCCGACACGAGGTTCCACGACGTCGTCCATTGCCCCTTCAGCGCCGCGACGCCCGCGGTGATCGGCGCGGCTTCGTCGCCTTGCGTGAGGCACAGCGCCCAGAAGTAGTCGTTCCACACGAACGTGAACACGAGGATCGCGAGCGCCGCGAGCGCGGGCCGGATCAGCGGCAGCACGATCCGCCAGAACACCGTCCATTCGCCCGCGCCCTCGATGCGCGCGGCCTCGATCAGCTCGAACGGCAGCTGCTTGATGAAGTTGCGCAGGAACAGCGTGCAGAAGCCGGTCTGGAACGCGACGTGGAACAGGATCAGCGCTTCGACGGTGTTGAACACGCCGAGCCGGAGCGACAGGTCGCGCACCGGGATCATCAGCACCTGCACCGGCACGAAGTTGCCGGCGACGAATGTGCCGAACAGCGCGGTATTGCCGCGAAACCGGTAGGTCGCGAGCGCGAAGCCGGCCATCGCCGCGAGCGCGATCGAGCCGAGCACGGACGGCACGGTGATCTGCACGCTGTTCCAGAAGTAATGCAGCATCGGCGACGTCGTCAGCGCGTCGCGATAGTTCTCGACCATCGCGAAGTGCCGCGGCCAGCCCCAGTAGTGTCCTTCGACCAGTTCCTCGGTCGAGCGCACCGACGTGACGAACACCGCGATCATCGGCAGCAGCCAGATCAGCAGCGCGACGGGCAGCGACAGCTTGTACAGCCGGCGCGAGACGGGCTTCCATTGGGCAACGGGAGTCGGAAACATGATGGCCACCGGTCGGGTTATTGCTCGTTGCGCAGCATGCGGCGCAACTGGAACACGATGTAGACGAGCATGATCGCGAACAGCACGACCGCGATCGACGCGGAATAACCGATCCGGTAGTACTTGATCGCCTGGTCGTACATGTAATACGCGAGCACGGTCGAACTCTCGAACGGGCCGCCGCTCGTCATCACCGAGATCAGGTCGAAGCTGCGCAACGCGCCGATCACCGTGACGACGATCGCCATGAAGGTGGTCGGCCGCAGTTGCGGCAGCACGACGTGCCACAGCAGCGCGAAGCCGCGCGCGCCTTCCATCCGCGCCGCTTCGATCTGTTCCGGGTTGACCGACGTGAGGCCGGTCAGGTACAGGATCATGCAGTACGCCGTTTGCGGCCACAGCGCGGCGAATACGATGCCGAGCGTCGCGTAGCGCGCGTCGCCGAGCACCGGGATGCCGTGCCCGGCGAGCAGCGCGAGCAGCCCGAAGGTCGGATCGTAGAACCACGAGAAGATCAGGCCGACGACCACGCCGGACAGCACGAACGGCGCGAAGAACAGCGACTTCACGAGCCGGATGCCGCCGACCGCCTGATTGAGATACAGCGCGAGCGCGAGGCCGAGCGGCGGCGCGAGCATGAACAGCGCGAGCCAGATCACGTTGTTGCGCAGCGCGGTGTAGAACGTCGGCGCGTGCAGCAGCTCGGCATAGTTCGCGAGCCCGACGAAGCTGCGCTCGGTCATCCCGTCCCAGTTGTACAGGCTCAGCCACAGCGTCGACAGGATCGGCCAGATCACATAGACGGCAACCATTGCGCAGGCCGGTGCGAGAAAGAGCCACGCGGCGCGCCGTTGCCGCCGCACCGCGGGCGACGGGCGGCGCGCGGGCAGCGCGGCGGCGGATGCTC